>JAADGR010000451.1 GCA_013152225.1 Calditrichota bacterium | reverse complement strand
TGGTCAATCTGATGCTCATTCTTACCACGCTCGTGCTTAACCCCCTGGCCGGCGTCATTCTTGGCTCCGTATCGCCGCTTGTGGCCGTGATCCGCGGACAGCTTCCGCCCATCCTCCTGCCGATGGTTCCATTTATAATAGTCGGCAATGCGCTTTTGGTTGTCGTTTTCGGTCTTGTCGGAAAGTTAATTTCTTTTTCACTCCATCACGATTCCTCTCCCCTTAAATCCATTGGCAACTGGTTGGGCTTGTTGCTCGGTGCGACGATCAAATTTTTATGGCTCTATGCATCCGCAAGCTTTGTGGTGCCCCTCGTCCTCGGGAAACAATTGCCTGCTCCCTTTATTGCGATGATGGCCATTCCGCAATTCATAACAGCCATAATCGGCGGTATTTTTGCTTTATTGATTTTTAGTATGCTGCGGGGAATTATTACGAAAATTTGATGTGGCTGAAAATCTTCCTTTGCGGTGGAAAAACTAGTATACAAAATGGTAGGATTCAAGCAACAGCATCATTCCCGTGTTTAGACATAGCGCCCTTTCAAACAGACATTTTCGGTGACTCGTATCTCAAGAATGCCTTCGTTCTTCTAAAATCGCCTTTGACAAGAATGCAGAAACTTTCTTGCGGAATTCTGTAAAAGTAATTGTTTTCATATACTCTACCGCACCGCACTAATGATCGCCAAGTTGAGAAATTTCCACGGCACTTCGATTTTATCAAACCCGGCAATGCGCAGCCATTCAATCTTTGTGTCCAGGGTGCACACGTGATGTTGCTGCCGTAAAACAGTCGACTGAGAAAGTTGATCGATTTGTTTCTGGCTCACTTGTCCGTTTTTCATCGCTTTGCGGACAAATTGAATTTCAATTTCATGAAAGATGCGATTTACTCGCGAATCGCCGGCTTTGAAGAATTCGCAGGAAATCCATCGGCCCAGAGGATTCAAAATGTTAAATGCTTCCTGAACCAGTTGCTTGTGGCGTTCCAAAGGCAGATAATCCAGGCTAAAAGAGGATATAATTGCATCGATGGACTCCAGGTCTTCGCTCCATGAGGGCTGATTCAGATCACGATGAAAAGGTAAAAATTGCTGTTTAAAGTTGACCAGTTTTTCCCGCCCCCGAAGTAAAATTTGCTCATTATTGTCGATCCCGAAAATCGTGGCGCGGGGAAAAGTTTCAAAAACCCTCCGCGAAAGGCCACCCAGTCCCGAACCCAGGTCAACAACTCGTAACTCATTTGCATTCGAAAAATCAAGCATCGAAACCATAAGGTCATGAGCTTCACGATACTTTGGGATGATAAACTCGTATACATTTTCCAGCAAGCTGATCTGCTCGGAATCAGGCTGTTTGGATTCATTTTCACTCATTGCAATTCAAATCCTATTTTTGATGAAGCAGTATCCTCAATCCCCTTTACCGATGTAGTAATCTCCAGTTCGTACTTTCCCGGGTCCTGGTGACTGAGGTCGAGAGAAAGGTACTCCACAGAAGTGTCCGAAGTAGAGAACCTTTCGACGAGGTTGGAAATTTCTTTGCTTCCCCCGGAAAAAAGCCCTTTTATTCTGGTAAAGATATTATTTCGCGTACGCTTTAAAAGCTTGATTTTATAGTTCAGATTAAAGGCAACGGACTTTTTATCTCCAATGGGAAGATTATAAATTTCAAAATAAATGTTGACCGGATCAGTCCTGTTAAAAACACGCTGCGGATCGGGAAAGACACGCAAGCCGTTTTTCACATACGGACCATTTTCGTCGGTTGGGATAATTCCCTTTGCCAGTTCTATGCTGCTCATTTTGAGATTTTCAACGTGATAGATGGCCATCCCATATTTGAATTTATAGCCGCCGATACCGTTTTGCTGTGGCATCCGCAAAAAGATATTCATGTAAATTTCCTGGGGCACGGCCTGAAACGTGTACTGACCGATCCAAAGCCCCAGCGAGTCCGCAATGTTTTTTACATCTGCGGCAGTAATCGTTCGATCCAGCCGGCAGAGTTGATTCCACTTTAAATCGTAAGCAGCAAAGCCCAACTCTATTTTCTGATCGGACAAAGGCTGCTTGTTACCCACAGCCATGTCCTTTGGATTCAGACCGTAATAAATTTCATAGCGCGTTTTATATCCATCTCCCTGAAAAGTGGAAATATAAAAAGGAAAAGCTATGGGATGAATCTTTTCATGCCAGGAATGCTGATCGCTGTTCAAAGCTTGATAAGCATCCGTCCTGCTGCGCATTGCCATTTCCTCTTGCAAAGAAGATACTTCAAGGGGATCGGCCAAAGAGAGTCTTTGAAAAATAGAATCCCATTCTAGCCTGCTATCGAGAATTTCACGGGGGACAATAGCCGCAAGACGCCAGTTATTGCCTGTTCCGTTTTTGTCGATAAAAAAATGAAACATGAGCTTCTTATGCAAACCGTTCGCATAATAAAGCCACGATTCGTTCGATGGTGTTGCATTCACCCCGGTTTGCGACGGCATTGCACCGTTTGCGCCACTCAGATCAAAAGCCGTGTCATCAGGATCACCCTGGCGAATATAGATGAGACCTTTGTCATTAAATTTTTGATTTAAACTAAAAACGCGGGGAAAAATCAGATATTGCAATTTATCAGGATTATTGAAAAGAGTTCGAAAGCCATCATAGCGGAAATATTTTTCAGCGTAGAGAATACGCCGAAAATGTTCAATCAATCTTAAATTAACTGTAGAACCGGGCATAGGTGCGCGCCTAAGCCAGAACTTTTGAAAAAAAGTCCTTTTGCCGTCCAGGCTTCTAATGCGCCCATATTCATCATACTCCTTGTCCGAAAACACATATTTCAATTCTTCAAAAATCAGTGCCGCGTCAGTCAGGGTTCGCATGGAATCCACAGCCTGTTCATAATAATATTGGCATTCTTCCGGTTTTTTCTGCGCAAACTTTGATCTCGCCAGCGCCAGGCGCACGGGCACAAGCGAAAAAGTTTCATCATGAGACTGCAACAATTTTTCAAATATTGAATCGGCTTTGTTGAAATCTTTTTCCCTGCGATAACTGTCACCAATGTATAATTGCGCCCGACGACCTGTCCGGTCTGACAGCCATGAACGTACTTTCTTTTTGTCTTTGTGATATAAAAGAGAATCGTAAAATCTATGGATACCGACGACGATAACAGCAGGCATTGCGGGATTTTGGTCAAGCTGCTTCTCCCCCCAGTCAACCGCCTTGAAAAAATGATTGCGGTATCTTTCCAACAAACCGTATTGGTACTGTACATCTCTGAACCCCGGACGGGCTTGTATAACAGCCTTGAAGTAACGTTCCGATTTGCCCCAATCTCGCCGTCGCAGCAGAAACGCTTTGAACTTTCCACTCTCCCGGTAACAAATCCCCAGGTAATACATGGCCAAAAAGTCATTCTCGTTAATTTGCAATACATCCTTAAAGTACTTTTTGGCCTTCCCCCAATCTCTTTTCAGAGTCTGAATTTGTCCGAGATACCCTAATACTTGTATATTGCCCGGCGTGGCTTGATTAATCTCCAGTAAAAGTTTTGAAGCACCAAAAGTATTCCCCGCACGATACAATTTGACGGCCTGCAAAATTTTTTGCTCCGTTGAATCCGGTGGCTGAGAGAATGCAAATAAAGGGTAAAACACAAAAAGCAAACAGATAATATTTTTTTTCATAAAGATCAATTTAAAAGGATTCCTATAAATTGGGTATGAAGCAATTCCTCATTTTTTCTCGTTTGCTTTTCCCAATAAATCATTATACAAAATATAGATTGCAAACTCAAGTCGTTATTTTGCTTTTTCGCAATCCCTCACTTACCGGGCATGTTTCAGGAATTTCGTGCCCAAGCTGTGTGAAAACGATCAAATTTCAGGAGTGCAGTCCCTTTGGGCTGCGACAATATTTTTGTGCTTGTACAATAAGGAAATTGATATTGATCTTTAAAACAGAGATTGCTATATTGTTATTCTCGTCTTTTGGGACAATATCCAAAAAGAGATATAAGGACTTTTTTAAAAAATGATTTCACATAATATCGGACAATTCTTCGCTCTGCAATATTTCAAACTCTTTAATCGTTATAAATACAAATCGAGAATCGTATCTATTTTTGAGCACATTAGTTCGGCATCACATGTTTGCGTTTGTTTGCCCTGCAATGAAAAGGATTTTAACGAATCACTTATCTCAATAGAACAATTCCGGCAAATTTTTCCAAAAGCTCATATTACACTGTTAAATTGCACAGATCAATCGATCAGCAAACAAAAGTTCCATGCCTTTCGTCTGCTCACTTATGATCGACAAAAACTTACATTTCTGGGTCTGCCATCCAAAGAAATAAGACATGATATTGCGACCAGTAAATTCGACGTTGTTATCGATTTGAGTCTTTCTTTCAGTTTCGTCAATACGGCTCTTTCCTGGCTCAGTAATGCCGGCTTGCGAATTTGTTTTAATGACCCCAAAAGAGACAATCTGTATAATTTTGTTGTTCGTCTTGTCCCTGAAACAAAATGGGATAAATCTTATCAACAGCTATTGCAGTACCTAGGCGCTAAAAAATCTTCAGTAAATGAATGATGTCTTTTATTCCAATGTCCGCTCTCTGCCAAACACTTTTTCTGAACGATCAGGCATAAAACTTGCTAAGGAATAGCAGAACGATTCCTAATTACCATTGCTGTCGTTGCGAGGAGCGTAGCGACAAAGTAATCTCCTTATTTTCAATTACCTATGAAATTGCTTCACTTCGCTCACAATGACACGCTACTCAGGAATCGCTCTACTAGTTAATTTTTCCCTAGTTCAAACGTGAGTTTCTGTATCTGACGAGGTGAAACGTGCAAACATATCAAACCAAAGACAATATAAAGCATCTTGAGGGGAATTTGCAAAGCCTCATTGATCAGCTCAAAGATCTGCGCAGCAAAAACCACGAACTGCAAATCAAAATCGGTGAATTAGAAATCCTTCTTCAAGTTAATTCGCTGACCAGCCAGACATTGGATCGGGATGAGACACTGGAAGCAATGAAAAAGCTGTTCCTCTCGAAATTCAAGCTCGACGAATACATCCTCATGCTGAAAACAGATTCCGAGAAAGAACTTGAAATTGCTTCTTATCATGGTATCACCCTGGATAAAGGTGTGTGGGTAAAAGTCGATGAAAAAAATATCATTCTTCATGAAGTATTTAATAAAGGCGAATCCATTTATATTTCAGACTTGACTTCCGACGGACACTATAATTTTTTAGGACTGATCGGTCGCAAAGGCTCCCTCCTGTCTTTACCGCTTATTTCCGAGAAAAAAACGGTTATTGGAATTTTGAATTTGCACCGATCGGAACCGAGGGCGTTCAGCAATGATGAAATTGAATTCCTGCAACTCATGACACTGCATGCCGCGGGTGTCATTGATAAAACCATCCTTTTTCAAAACACTCAAGTGCTGGCCTACACCGATGCACTGACGTCCATCTTTAACAGAAGATATTTCGATCAGCGCTACACGCGTGAAATTTTACGCGCACGCAGATACAAACGGAACCTGTCCGTCCTGATGATCGACATCGATCATTTCAAAGTTTATAACGACACATTTGGCCATTTAATGGGAGATAAAGTTCTGCAAAAAGTGGCGCAAGTTTTGGAAACTGAATTGCGCCGCGCGGATGTTATCTGCCGCTACGGTGGTGAAGAATTTGTCGTCATTCTGCCGGAAATCGATCTGCACAACGCTTACTATGTCGCCGAGAAGTTGCGCAATGCCGTCATTACATCCACTTTTTCCGGAGATGAAAAAATGTCCGGCAAAGGGATTACCATTTCGCTGGGTGTTGCGGCTTTTCCTGAAAACGGTGATACGGAAAAAATGGTTTTAGAAAAAGCAGACGAGGCGTTGTACAAAGCAAAAGAACGGGGAAGAAACCAGGTCGTTGTTGCGGATGTAAAGCAAATATTGTAGCTATAAAATCCCTCTCGCTGATTTGCCGTTATACTTGTTAAGCGTTGAAATGTAACAAATATTTGTCATTGCGAGGAGTGAGGAACGAACGACGAAGAAACCTCATAACTGCCTGTAAGCCATAAGATTGCTTCGCTCCACTCCGTTCCGCTTGCAATGACATAACACACCAACAGATTCAGGGATTCCTGACCAAAACCAACCACGTCTGCAACGTATCCGGCGACGCCAGTCTAATTGTTGTCTCACTCATTATATTTTTCGCATCCAAAAATTCTCCGCTTTCCGGGTTGAACCAGTTTTCCTGCATTCGCAAATTGGGGTTGTCGATTGCCAGATTCACATTGCCTCCACGGGGGAAATAAACGGCATATTCTTTTCCGGAATTTGCCAGGCAATACGCTTCATTTGCCTCCCTCTTGCTAAGCAATTCAGGATGCGGATCACAGGAAAAAACATCGAACGCATTTGTAAAAATTCGCGCCGCTTTAATCGCCTTTTGCGACAATGCATTCA
>JAADGR010000153.1 GCA_013152225.1 Calditrichota bacterium | reverse complement strand
CGACGCACATGACGGTGTTTTCCGGTGCCGTGCCGCGCGGAGGGACTGTTTCCGGTATCGACATTATAACCGGTGCAACGCCCCTCAACGTACTCAAGCAATCCAAAGAGATTCTCACCCACGCTTCAGAGTATTCCATTGCTCAGGTGACGCAAGCTCATGATGCCATCGGCAAACTTTATGATTCATTCGGCCATCTTTTTATGGGCCAGGTCGGCGGTTGCCTGGGTGAAACGTCGGTCATCGCATTATTGCTCGGTGCAGCTTTTTTGATGTACAAGCGATACATCGGCTGGAAGATTCCCTTTAGTTATATCGGCACTGTCGCCCTGCTCAGTTGGGTTTTTGGCGGTACCGAAGGCCTTTTCAGCGGCAATATCATTTTTCACATCTTTTCCGGTGGGCTTATTCTTGGCGCATTTTTCATGGCGACGGATATGGTGACTTCTCCCGTAACCTTTAAAGGTAGAATTTATTTTGGCATTGGCTGTGGAATTATTACCGTGGTCATCCGCCAAATTGGAGGTTACCCGGAAGGTGTCTCTTATTCAATTCTGTTGATGAACTTGCTGACCCCGGTTCTGGATCGCTGGACAAAGCCGAAAGTTTTTGGAGGTGATAAGAAATCATGAAAGATATGCTCAAACTCGGCGGCTTGTTACTGCTCATCACAGTCATTGCAGCGACTGCTCTTGCCGCTGTTTATAAAGTTACCAAACCGCGGATTCTTGAACAAAAAAGACTGGTTCTGGAGCGCGCCCTTATCCTTGCGCTGCCCGATGCGGACAAAACAGCGATTGTTCCTGTGAAAAAAGATGATAAGGTTCTTTACTATAGAGGCTATGCCAACCCCGATACATCGAAATTTGTTGGATACGCTTTTGTTGCATACGGACAGGGATATTCCAGTGTCATCGAAACAATGGTTGGAGTTGATTCAACCGGAAAGATTATTGGACTCAAGGTGATGTCGCAAATGGAGACTCCCGGCCTGGGTTCCCGTATTGAAGAAGTCAAGTACGGCGAAAAAACACCCTGGTTCCAGGATCAGTTCCACAATCGCAACGCTGCAAAGCTGGCTGTGGACAAGGATGGTGGAAAAATTCAAAGTATTACGGGTGCGACCATTTCTTCCCGCGCTCTCACGAAATCTATTGTTGCAGGATACAAAATTTTGAAAAAAGAAATCAGTCGGAATTAGATGGTGGCACAGCGCATTCCGATTCTGGACTGGTAGATTTATCATCTCAGAGGAAAAGATGTCAGCAATAAAAGTATTTACAAAAGGTTTATACGCGCAAAATCCGGTTTTTAAGCAAGCGCTGGGATTATGTCCTACGCTTGCCGTGACCAACTCGGTTCAGAACGGCATTGGAATGGGGTTGGCCGCGACTTTTGTACTGGTAGGCTCAAATGTACTCGTCTCGCTCATCAGAAAAGCAGTTCCGGCAAAAATACGAATTCCAATTTACATTGTTATTATTGCATCTTTTGTAACAGTTGTAGATTTATCAATGGCGGGATATTTTCCCGTACTGCACAAAGCGCTTGGTATTTTTGTTCCCCTCATTGTCGTAAACTGCATAATCCTGGGGCGTGCCGAAGCATTTGCCGGAAAGAACAGCGTTGGCCTGTCCTTTCTTGATGGTCTTGGAATGGGACTCGGTTTCACCATGGCTTTGCTCATTCTCGGAACAATTCGTGAGTTGTTGGGCAACGGCAGTTTTTTTGGTGTTCCTGTGACCGGTGCATCTTTTGAGCCGATGCTCATTATGATTCTCCCGCCCGGAGCTTTCCTGACCATTGGTTTTGTGATGGCTTTTTTCAAATGGCTTGAGAATCGCAAGGCCTCTCATGTGTGATTTTTGTTGAACCTGAAAAAGTGAATTTATATGAGGTTGGTATGGAAATAAGAATGCTTTTCATCATTTCGATCAGTGCTATTTTTATCAATAACTTTATCTTTTCCCGGTTTTTGGGACTTTGCCCTTACATCGGCGTTTCTAAACAACTGGATTCTGCCGTGGGTATGGGCGCTGCGGTTATTTTTGTCATGACGCTCGCTTCGACGGTTACGTGGCTTGTTTATACGTATTTGCTCCTGCCTGCACAAACCAATCTGTTTTATCATTTGTTTGCTTTGAAAGAACCGCCGGATTTAACGTTTCTGAAAACCATCGCATTTATTCTCATAATCGCATCGTTGGTTCAATTTGTGGAAATGGTAATACAAAAAGTAAGCCCGGCATTGTACAAATCACTCGGCATTTACCTACCGCTTATCACTACAAATTGTGCCATCCTCGGTGTTACACTATTAAATATCGATGAGAATTATCGTTTTATCGAAGCGATTGTCAACGGTTTTGCCGCGGGCGTGGGTTTTACATTGGCGCTTTTTCTAATGGCAGGCATCAGGGAAAAATTGGATTTGGCGGATGTACCGAAAGCAATGCAGGGAATTCCAATTGCATTTATAACTGCCGGTCTTATGGCCATCGCATTTCTGGGCTTTTCCGGCCTCAAATTAGGAATGTAATCTGGAAATAATTCTTCAGGAAAAGGAACGGTTGAGACTTTTACTTGTTTTTTAATGTCAGTTTTGATACTTTTGCCTCTTGTGTATTCGAGAGGCTTTTTTTTAATAGATGATCAATAATTTAAAATGAGAAATGAGTTTCATGGACGAAAAGAATAAAAAACCCAAAAAAGAAAAAGACGATGAACAATCTGCCGAAGAGCAGAACAAAAATGTCAGGCCGGATGATGACGACGCCAGGGAAAAGCCGGATTCTGAAAAAGAGCAATCCGACAACAACGAGCCCGAAGATTATTATGAAAATGATGATATGAGTGATAATGTCGATTATGACTCGTATCCACATCCGGATGATGAAGAGGAAAGCGAACCGGGAGATGATCAGGCTGAATCCAAAGCCGGTGAGGTGACTCCTTCAAGAGATTATGATGCCGGCGACGAATCTTTAAAAAAGAAAGCCAAGGCGAAGAAAAGGAAAACTAAAAAGCAAGCCGGGCAAAAAGAAAAAAAGAGCGATTCACATGAGGACGAGTCTCATGAAGATGAGGAAAAAGACAAAGGCTCTGAGAAAAAAATGCCTTTTCTTGATCATCTTGAAGAACTGCGCTGGACAATTTTAAAGAGTTTGATCGCCGTTGTCATTGGAGCCATTGGCAGCTATGTCTTTTCCAAGCAAATCGTGGAATTTCTGCGCAGGCCCGGTCCTGATGATTTGAGGCTGATTTTCCTGGGACCTACTGAAGGTTTTATGATTTACATCAAGGTTTCCATATTTGCCGGGCTGATTCTCGCTCTCCCTTATGTTTTCTATCAGTTTTGGAAATTTATTGTTCCGGGACTATTGGAAAAGGAAAAAAAGATCGTTCCGCCGATTGCCTTGTTTACAACAGTCTGTTTTCTAACGGGCGCTGCTTTTGCCTATTTTGTGATTATTCCGTTTGGCTTGAAATTTTTGCTCAGTTTTCAAACAGACTTTCTTGAAGCAACCATCACTATTGGCAAGTACCTGGGTTTCGTGGTAACTCTCATTCTCATTTTCGGTGTAGTTTTTGAATTACCCGTACTTGCTTTTTTCCTGACCAAAATTGGAATACTAACGCCCGAATTTTTGAGGAGCAAACGGCGCTATGGAGTCGTGATTATATTTATTATGGCTGCGGTTTTAACTCCGCCGGATATTTTTACCCAGCTTATGCTTGCCATACCGCTCATTATTTTGTATGAAATCAGTATTTGGGTTTCCAAACTGGTTAAGCGGAAAGAAGCACAAGCGGAAGCTGAAAGTGATAATTGATTACTCGTTCGTTAAAATACATCGATCTGCATATTCATTCGAATCATTCGGATGGCTCGTTTGATCCGATTAAAATTGTGAAAATTGCCGCGGAACGCAAACTGGCCGCAATTGCCATTACTGATCACGATCAGGTTTCCGCCACTTTTGAGGCACAATCTGTTCAGGATCAGTACGGTGTTGAGGTTGTTCCCGGTATTGAATTAAGTGCCCTTTTAGATGGATATGAAATTCATCTCCTGGGGTATTTGTTCGACCTACACGATCCTGCCATTCAGCAGTTTGTCAAGATTCAAAAACACTACCGGGAAAAAAGGGCGAAATCAATTGTGAAGCGTCTTGAAAAACTCGGAATTCGTGTGCCCTTTGCTCTGGTCAAAGCTAAATCCCGGAATGGAAATTATGGGCGTCCCCACATAGCCGATGTTCTTGTTGAAGAAGGACACGTCTTTTCTTTTGCGGAAGCATTTCAAAAATATCTTGGCGATGAGAAACCTGCGTTTGTCCCCAAGTTGAACATCCATCCGCAACGTGCGATAAAAATCATAAAAGATGCCGGAGGCGTGACATGCGTTGCTCATCCCGCCCTCAATATCGATGATGATTTGATTGCCCGCCTCGTTGATTTGGGTTTGGATGGTATTGAAGTTTATCATCCCAGACACACGTCCTCTCAGGTTGAACATTTCAGTGATCTGGCGCAGCATTTTGGCTTGTTGAAATCCGGCGGATCGGACTGTCATGGTATTCATGACGATGGAGGGATGATCGGCAGATTTCCTGTACCTGTGGATTTTTTAGAGAAAATGAAAGATAGAGCGAAAAACGATATATTTGCATTTGAAAGGAAGAAAGAAAAAAATTGACTGAAAAATACAAGGTACAATTTTCCCCGCAAAACAAGTCCGGCTTTTTTAGTAGCGGACAAACTTTCCTCGACGCAGCGCAACATCTGGGTATTCCGCTACCCGCACTCTGCGGCGGCAGCGGACTATGTGGCAAGTGCAAAATTGAGATTATAAAAGGTAATGTTCCTCCCAATGAGAGTGATCATGAATGGCTGCACCCGGAAGAGATTGAGCGAGGCGTGCGCCTTGCGTGTACACATTTCATAACTGAGGGTTGCACGGTCCGGGCACTTGAAGAAGAAGTGGAAGCAGCGACTAAAGTCCTGACGGCAGGCAAAAGCCATGCAGTGGAACTGGATCCCTTTGTTTATAAAAAATTCATAGAAATACCGAAACCCTCTTTGGCAGAGAATCCTTCCGATTTGGAACTATTGCTTGATGCCGCCGGATTAGATGCAAACCAAGTCATGGTGCCCAGGAGTTTCCTTTTGAATTTACCGCAAAAATTGCGAGATGCCAATTTCAGCGGTACAATCACCTTTGATGAGAATCATATTATAGATTTTGAAGCGGGTGATACGACAAAATCTCTTTTTGGAGTTGCTGTTGATCTTGGAACAACCACAATCGTGTGCAAACTTGTAAATTTAAATTCCGGCGAGGTGCTCGCCACAAGTTCCAGGATGAATGGGCAAAGGTTCTACGGCGAGGATGTCATTTCGCGGATATCCTACACCATCGAACATGATGGCGGCTTGTCCGTGTTGCAAAAAGTAATTGTCGACCAGTTGAATGAGATGCTCTCCGAGATGGTAAATGATACTGCCATAGATGCGGACTCTATTTACGAAATGGTCATCGCCGGAAATTCGGTTATGGAACATCTACTACTCGGCGTATCACCGCACTATCTTGCTGAACTGCCTTATGTTCCGGCTTTTAAGAAATCTTTTGCTATCTGCGCTTCGGAAATGGGCATAAATATTAACGGGCAAGGGAACATTTGTACTTTTCCAATTATCGGCCGCTATGTTGGCGGGGACACTTGCTCCCTGCTTCTCACCGATGATCTGAAAGGGTCGTGGTTGGCTGTGGATATTGGCACAAACGGCGAAATAGTTTTGGCGCACAACGGTAAATTGACGAGTTGTTCGACCGCTGCAGGGCCGGCTTTTGAAGGCGCCCATATCAGTTGCGGCATGCGGGCGACAAGTGGTGCCGTTTCCCGTGTGAGCATTGATCAAGCCGGATTGCATATTCAGGTTATCGGAGAAGGCCAGCCACAGGGCGTTTGCGGCTCCGGCTTGATTGATGCGATCGGTTCTTTCCGCCAACTCGGACTGATAAATGAGACAGGACGGATCATGGTTGGTGATGAGATAGAGGAGGGGACAAACGAGTTTGCAAAGGAATTGGCAAAAGCTGAAGACAATGAGCGATATATCGTCCTTGCGGAAAATGAGAATGAGAGAATTACTTTAAGCCAAAGGGATGTCCGGGAAGTTCAATTGGCCAAGGGGGCCATTGCAGCCGGGATTGAGATTTTGCTGAAAAATGCAGGATTAACAGCCGCAGATTTGGATGCTGTTTATTTAGCCGGGGCATTCGGACAATTTATTCGCCGTGACATGGCTGTTGCCATTGGTTTAGTTCCGAATGTACCGCTGGAAAAAATCCATTTTATCGGCAATGCTGCATGTGCCGGAGCCGAATTAGCCCTTGTCTCAAAAGGGGAGAGGATGAAAGCAGAAAAAATGGCTAAAGGTACTGAATATATTGAAATTTCTACTGACCCCGATTTTCAGGATGTTTTTGCAGAAAAAATGTTGTTTTGAAAACGGTTTTTATTATTTAATGGAATAAAACCAGGTCATTAGATGTTTACCGGATTAATAAATGCTTGTTAACAGAGTTTTTGGGGTCGTACATGCAACCTCCCTCCTGTACGATCTCCAGGAAATGGCGAGTTCAAATGTGATATTTTGACTCGCCATTCCTTTTTTATAGCCCCCAAGACTCCGAATGCCCCGTCAGGGGCTCCGGGTGTCTGGCTAAATACGCTTACTTTTTAAACGAGGCCAATTATGATAAGCGAAAAAATTAACCAGGCAATCAGCATTTTAAAAGAAAAAAATGTCGATCTTTGGCTCACGTTCGCGCGCGAAACCTCATCCACGCCCGACCCTGTTCTTGACCTTATTCTCGGCACGACGTGCACTTGGCAGTCTGCTTTTATCATCACATCATCGGGTGAAGCCATTGCCATCGTCGGCAGTTTGGATGCTCAGAACATAAAAGACCACGCAAAATATGAGGTCATCGGCTATGTGGATTCTATGAAGAATGACTTGTTGCAAGTTCTTTCAAGAATTAATCCGCAGCGAATTGCGATTAATTTTTCCGAGAGCGACGTCATGGCCGACGGACTGACGCACGGCATGTACCTCACGCTCGTCGATTACCTCAGCGACACACCTTTTCTCGAACGCATTGAATCCAGCGAAGCTATTATCGCCGCGCTGCGCGGACGAAAATCGCAAACGGAGATCAACCTCATCAAAGACGCCATTGACGAAACATTAAAGATTTTCGACAAAGTGACGGAATATGTGCATGTTGGGATGAGTGAAAAACAGGTTGCCGATTTTATTCTGAAAGAAGTTGAAAAACAAGGTCTCGGACTGGCCTGGGACCCGGATCACTGTCCTGCCGTTTTCACCGGCCCGGATACCGCCGGCGCCCATGCCGGCCCAACAGGAAGAACGATTCAGCCCGGCCACATTATGAACATCGATTTTGGTGTTCGCAAAAATGAGTATGTTTCGGATTTGCAGCGTACATGGTACTTTATGCGTCCCGGAGAAAAAAAAGTCCCTGCTGAGGTGCAGC
>JAADGR010000170.1 GCA_013152225.1 Calditrichota bacterium | reverse complement strand
ATCCCTACGCAAAATACGACCAGACGCCGGTTCAGGATTTTAAGTACGGAGGTATGGAAAATATTACGGCAACAACGCTGAACTTGCGCATCTTTCATGATGAGCGTGCGGTTCCGAATTACTCACCGGATGCGCTCATCGCTCACGAATTGGCGCACCAGTGGTTTGGGGATTTGTTGACAATCAAAGAGTGGCCGCAAATGTGGCTGCAGGAGGGTTTTGCAACTTATTTTACCGATCTTTTTTTTGAACATGAATACGGCACTGATGAATTTCGCATGCGTCGGCTGCGACAAAACCGATCTCTTTTTGCGAATCGTAAAGTCAAAGCTGCGGATGATCCATTTACTCCTGTCGATCTTTCCGGAAGAACCGCATACAGCCGCGGTGCTGCTATTCTGAACATGCTGCGCTATGAACTTGGGAATGATGTTTTTGAAAAGGGGATTCAGCATTATGTTGACAAGTTTAAATTCAAAAGTGTGGAAAGTGAAGACTTTCGTCTGGCCATGCAAGAGGCCTCGGGCAGAGATCTCGGTCAATTTTTCAAACAATGGGTTTATGGTGCCGGGCATCCGAACTTCCGGGTTTCATGGGAGTGGACTGAAGCTTCAAAAACGATGGTTCTGCACGTGAAGCAGACCCAGGAGGAGAATGAGTTTACGGGTATTTTCCAGCTCTCGTTGCCGCTTGAAATTACAGCGGGCCGGAAAAAACTGGCGATTCGTTTGCCCATTGCCCGGCAAGAGCAAACATTTTATTACCGCTTTAAACAAAAGCCCGATCTCGTTCGTTTTGACAAAGGGCACTGGATTTTAAAAGAACTGGTTTTCAAAAAATCCTTTTCCGAGCTTTGCTACCAACTGCTTTATGACGACGATGTCACCGGTCGTTACCGGGCTGCGGAACAGTTGAAAGATTTCGACGGTCTAGCTGTTCCTGTTTTGCGTCGTGCTTTTTATCGCGAGCCGTTTTATTCTGTGCGTGCACAGATTGTCAAAAGTCTGGGAGAAATTCATAGCCGGGAAGCATTGGCCATTGTGAAAATAGCCGCCGATGATACCGATGCGCGGGTACGCGCCGAAGCGATGAGCGCATTTGCTCAATTTGATGCCGGGGATGTTCAGGAAATATTGAAAAAGCATTTTTATCGGGAAGATAATGATTATGTACGCGCTGCTGCTGTAGCGGCGCTGGGCAAAGCGGAAGCAGATGGGGCTTTTGCTGTGATCAATGACGCGCTGCAAACAGATTCTCACCGGGACGTCATTCGCAGGAATGCGTATTCAGCACTCACCGCGTTAAAGGATGCGCGCGGCCTGCCGTTCGCAGCAAAGCATGTGCAATACAACGCTTACGATGGGAATATGCATTTGCTGGATATTGCGGCGCTGGATTATGCAAAAGTTATGGCGGATGAACATCGCTGTGAGGCGATTGCGGTTGTCAGCGGCGCGCTGAAAAATCCCTATTTTCGTACGCGCATCCATGTGGCAAAATTGCTTTCTGATTTGAACGCCAAAGAATCTCTGCCGCAACTCAAAGAGACATTGAAAAACGTGCGCCGAATCGAGGTGAGGAATGCACTGGAAAAGGCGATTCAAAAACTGTCACAATAATTAGCAAGTGTACAACACCATCTGCTAGTCGCAGATCCATCTCGCATGAAACTTTGCTTTTGCCTGTTTTGTTTTTGTTGATGAGGATGGATAAAAAAAAGAGCCGAGTATCGTCAGCTTTGGCTTAGGGGGGTCACCAATGCCGGGGGTGATACTCGGCTCTATTTATTCATAAATTTGTTAGCAAAAGTTAAGAAAAAAATAAGCAAATGTCAATAATATTTATTTTCATTTATTCTCTTTGATCGTAATTTGCATCTTATTTTAAGTTCAAAGTTATTATAGTTTTACTAAATTCCCATCTCCATCTATCAGCTTGATTTCATCAAATCCCATTTCGCGAATTCCGGCTTCAATTTTATTGCGATCGCCGACAACGACCCATACTAATTTGTCCGGATGTAAAACTTTTTTAGCAGCCTTTCTGATATCCTGTACTTGAAGCGATTTGATTTTGCCGGGGTACTTTTCATAATAATCATCCGGCAAGCCATAATGTACGATATCCTCGATCGAGTTGCCGACGGCATTTATGGTTTCCCAGCCGCCGGGAAGGCGAAGGATTCTGTTTTTCTGTATCTTTATCAGTTCCTTCTCTGTCGCTGGTTTGGTGCCGATGAAATCCTTTATCTCTTTTTTGATTTCAATAATCGATTCCTTCGTTTTATCCGTTTGCACAGGCGCGTAAGCGATGAAGGGCTGCTGGCCTTTGGCCCCCATCAAAAAACTGAAAGCACCATACGCCCAGTGTTTGTCTTCGCGCAGGTTCATATTGATTCTCGATGTAAAAGTGCCGCCGAGAATGTTATTCATCGTTTCGATGGCAATATCATCCGGGTCGGATTTTGGCGGCGCTACATGTCCGGCAAGTATGATCGATTGGATGGCACCCGGCTTGTCCATGAGATAAACAATGGATTTGGTTTTTTGCTGAACTTTGTTGATGTTTTTCTGAGGAACTTGCCCTTTTTTCCAACTTTTGAACAATTTTTCCAGCCTGGGTTTTACCTCTTTCATTTTCACATCGCCAACAATCACCAGTGTGGCATTATTCGGTCGCAACCAGGTGCGCTGAAATTTTATGAGATCATTTCGTGCCAATGAACGTACGGATTCTTCATTTCCTGAACCAGTGAGGGGATTGCCGTAGGCATGGTCTTTTCCGTAAAGCAATGCGGGAAAAACGCGCAGAGCCATTTGTATGGGTGTCATCTTTTCCTGTTGGATGGCAGCCAACTGTTGTTTCTGTAAGCGCTCAAAATCCTTTTCCGGAAAAGAAGGATTAAGAATGACATCGGCGTAAATGTCCAGCGATTCATCCAGTTTGGATTTCAGCGCAGACAGGGAAACAGAAGACATGTCCAGGTTTGATCCTGTGTGAAGATTGGCGCCGAGCATGGCTAATTCTTCACTGATTTGCAATGCAGATTTTTTTTGGGTTCCCTCGTCAAGCATGTTCATTGCCAGTTTTGCAATGCCCGGTTTGGAAAACTGATCCGAAGCAAAGCCGGCGTCAAATAAAAGATCGAATGAAACAATAGGAACAGAGTGGCGTTCGGCCAATATGATTTTCATGCCATTGTCGAGCGTTGTTCGCTGCAATTCGGGGAATTCAGCCGCGGGTGGTGTGCCCGGCTCCGGTAACTTGGATCGATCTGCATTTGATTCAATTGTTGTGTACTCGGGGAATGGCAGAACTTTGAGAGCGTACATTCCGTCGCTCAACCAGCGCTTTGCGGCATCCCACAAGTCATTTGTCGTTGCCGTTTGAATTCTCTTTAACGTTGTTTTGTAAAATCCGGGATCCCCGGCAAAAACCTGGTTTTTCGCGAGAATGTCCGACTTGCCGCCAAAGCCACCGATGCGTTCGATGCCGCGGACAAAACCTGCAATATATTGCGTTTTAACCCGCTCCAGTTCTTTTTCAGTGGGGCCGTTTTGCAGGAGGTCATTCAATTCTTCGTCCATAGCTTTTTCAACCTGGGCGAGGTCTTGTCCGGGTTTGGCTGTCACTTCGATGAAAAATTGTCCGGCAATTTCCCGCCCGTAAACATAGGCATTGACTTTGGTCGCAATCTGATCCCGGTAAACGAGTCTCTTGTACAAACGGGAGTTTTTGCCGCTTCCCAGGATATCCGAAAATAAATTCAGGTAATCCGTATCCTCTGCACCCCAGGGGGTCACATTCCATTCTTCATAAATTCTTGCCTGCGCTACCCGATCCTGCACCTCCTGGCGAATGGTGCCTGTTCTTTTTGCGATCCATTCGTCAAACTTGCCCACCGGCGGCCCTGAAGGAATATCACCAAAATATTTTTCAACTTGTTCTTTTGCCGTTTTTGCGTCGATATCTCCGGCTATGGTGACGACCGCATTGGCTGCACCATAATATTTTTTAAACCATTCACGAACATCATTAAGAGAGGCCGCATTGAGGTCTTCCATGGAACCGATAACAGTCCATGAATAGGGATGGCCTGCGGGATATGTCGCTTTGGTCATCAGTTCTTCCACAACACCGTACGGCTGATTTTCGTACTGCCGCTTTTCGTTTTGTACGACGCCGCGCTGTTCGTCCAATTTAGCCTGGTCAATGGCGCCGACGAGATGCCCCATCCGATCCGACTCCATCCACAATGCCACGTCCAGGGCTGATGTGGGGACGTTCTGAAAATAATTTGTCCGGTCTTCGCTTGTTGTGCCGTTGAGGTCGGTTGCGCCCACGCGTTCCATGGCCTGAAAATAGTCGTCATTGAAATTTTCGCTGCCGTTAAACATCAGGTGTTCAAACAAATGGGCAAAACCTGTGCGCCCCGGCTTTTCGTTTTTCGACCCCACGTGGTACCACACATTCACGGCCACAATAGGCGCTTTGTGATCTGTATGAACAATCAGCGCAAGTCCGTTTTTGAGCACGAATTTTTGGAAAGGAATATCGATTCCATCTCCCATATCTTTTGCCAAAGAGGTTGTAGTTGTCATCATAGAAACGGCCACCAGGAACAATAAAATGAATTGTGATATTTTGAGCATGGAAGGCCCCTTTCTTTTGGTATTTATACGTTGCCAAATATAAGAAGAATAAAAAGTTTACGAAAGGTTATGCCTAAAGTTACGTCAAATCAAACATTCGACTGGCAGTGGTTATTCCAAAAACATCAGGCCGCGCAAAAAAGAATTGGAACTGGAAGTGCTTTTCTATATATTTCTTCTGTGATTGCTTCATTGTTCAGTTGGCAGTCTGGGCAGGCCCACAAGATCTGATTTTTTCATGCAAAGAACGACAAACAGGCTTTGCGATCAGTTATATAAGGTTTTCTATGCTTAAAAATATTTTTTTCGAAAAACTTAATTTCGGATTTGCCAAAGAAGTGGCGATGATTCAGGTTCTGAAAACGCTGACTTGGCGTCGGATATTAAATGCCGTTAAAATATCTTTATCTTTTGTTCTTTCGGCCATTACAAAAAAAACGATTGTCTGGGGGGTGCCGGTTATTGTCAATGTCGAGCCGACAAATATTTGTAACCTTCGCTGCCCCCTTTGTACTACGGGAAGCATGCAAATGGAAAGGCCTTATGGCCGGATGGATTTTGATACGTTCAAAAAAGCAATAGAGCCTGTTGCCGACAAGATTATCTATATCACGCTTTATCATCAGGGGGAGCCGTATCTCAATTCCGATTTCAACCGTTTTGTAGCGTTTGCCAGGGAAAAAGGAATTTACGTGACAACCAGTACCAACGCTCACTTTTTTGATGAGCAACTTGCCCGGGATATCGTCCGCAGCGGCCTGGACAGCATGATCATTTCTGTCGATGGCGTTACTCAGGAAACGTACGCACATTATCGAAGGAGCGGTGATCTCGAAAAAGTGAAGCAAGGTATCCGCAATCTTGTGGCTGCAAAAAAGCAACTGAAAAGTAAAACGCCGTACCTGTTCATGCAATTCCTGGTGATGAAACACAACGAACACGAGATCCCGGCAATGAAGCAACTGGCCGGGGAACTACAAGTGGACCGGCTGCTCATCAAGACAACGCAGGTGATGACGTTGGATGAAGCGAAAGAATGGCTGCCCGAAAATGAACGTTATCGTCGCTACGATCTGACGGAAGAAGAATTTAGTGTGAAGCGCGGTCAGGGCGTTTGCCCGCGCCCATGGTTAACAACGCTCGTCGACTGGGACGGACAGGTCGTGCCCTGTTGTTTCGACAAAAACGGCAACCATGCCATGGGTGATCTC
>JAADGR010000089.1:5990-7996 GCA_013152225.1 Calditrichota bacterium | reverse complement strand
TCCGGCGGTGCAGGCGCAGGTGCTAAAGCACCAAATTCAGCCAGGAATGTGAATTCGCATGGCGAGGGGACATTTTTATTGGCAAAAGCAAATGGGAACAAATTTATTTCATATTCAGGGCCGCGCAATGTTTCGCCCGATGTTGTCAAAATGGGTTACGACGCTTCTTCAGGGCCGGAAGCAGATATGGGTGTGGATGACGGGAAATCGACCTATTGGCCCGGAGCACCTCCATTCGATGTGGATGAACCTGTTGAAATCCACAATTACCAATATGGCAAATACATTGGCCGTGATAATGACGCCGAAGAAATTATGATTGTTCGCTGGACAACGGGCATGGGAATCACGGCAACCAAAAAAGCTAAAGCATGGAGCTACCAAAAATACGATGATTTTATCATCGTTGAAAATGTATTTGAATACACTGGGGATTCCAACGGTGATGGAGTTGTCGATTCGAGCGATGTTTTTGGCACCGACCTGCCCGAACTAACCGGGGTTTACTTTGCCTTTGCAAATATGCTTTCTTCTTCCCTCATGGGAGAAACCTATGGTGTTGCGCCCTATATGAATTGGAGCGACTGGCGACATAATAAACCACCTGCACAAGATGACAGTTATCGCTTTTCCGACTCGCCGGGCTACCACGCCTACATCCCGGAAGACACACCCAATTATATAGGAAAAAAAATGAGTTACGGTTGGGACGATGATGACCCTGACAATGATTACGATGACGCCGGTGAGCCTTATGCCTATAGATATACTTCCCACAGCAAAGGCAATGAGGAGCAAGGACAAAGCGAAGGGCAGTTACTCTCCTATGCCTTCATTGGCATGGCTCCTTTGGATTACGACCCTTCCGATGGCTTTGCAAACGATGCGGAAACGTATGTCGCCCCGGAAACAATGGATCAGCCCTCCCGCTGCAAATGGTGGCATTATTTTAGAATTCAGGATAAACCCCTCGAGCCGAATCTTTTTTCTTTTACTGAAGATCAGATTTATGACATGCTGACTCTTGACGATCCTGCCAACGGCAACCCGGCCTTTTATCCCGACCCACCGCAGCCGGGAGATCTTCGCAAAGTCGGCACTTTTGCCCATTTTCAAATTTACGGTCCATACAATCTTCACCCGGGCGATAAGGTTAAAATTGTTATGGTCTATGTTGGCGGTTCCGGCGCAGATTACCTGGCCAACCAGGGTATTTATGATCCAAAGTTAGCGCCGGAAAATGAATGGGCTCGCTCAAATAGTCCCGGCAAAAGGGAACAATTTCGCTACGGTGAAAAATCGTTGTTTCACAATTTATCCCTGGCACAAGAAATCTATGATATGGGATATGATGTACCTGATCCTCCCCCGGATGTAAAAATTCTTGAAGTAAAACCGGACAAAGAGGGACATCTGCAAGTCATTTTCTCGGATGATGCGCTGCAAGCGCAGGACCCCGATTATTCCGGTGAAGAGGCCAAAGACGTTGCCGGTTTTCGTGTTTACCTGATGCTCACAGGCGGTGCGGCGGAAAAACCGGTGGAAATTCTAAATATGCCAAGACCTGAAACCATAAGTAACAGACTTTCCGACAACTGGCACAATGGCCCTTACAAATTAATGGATGAGATAAAACGTGGACAATTGGAAAGTGACATTGGCAGTATTGTCTATCATCCCGACAAACATGAATATGTTTTCACGGACGGCACAACCCAACCCGGTGCCTTTAGATATTTTTACAGTGTCCGCTCTTTTGACACGGGACATAGTGACTGGAATGGGCACGGCTCTGTTCCTTCCCTTGAAAGCGGCCTTGCGGCACCGGAGCAAAAAATGCTGCTTGGAAAAGAAGCTTTTTATCTGACAAGCGAACCGGTGGATAAAATGGATAAACAAATTAAAGTTGTCCCCAATCCTTATGGTATTAACGAGGCGCATCGTTATCCATTGTCCAACGCGATTAAATTTTTTCATATTCCGCAAAAATGTATCATCAGTGTTTA
>JAADGR010000089.1:0-5937 GCA_013152225.1 Calditrichota bacterium | reverse complement strand
ATCGGGGAATGGGATCAGCAAACAATAAAGTTTGCCGGCAACGTAGCGCCCGGGATTTATTTTTGGGTCGTGGAATCGCTAATAGATGGAGATTACAGCTATGTTTCTGCCGGGGGAGATACGCTTCCTCCCGTACATGTTTCCAGCAAAGGAAAAATACAAAAAGGGACGTTGCTGATCGTAAGATAGTCTTCAGCCTTGTTTTTTGCGCCAACACATATTTATGAGAGTTTAACTCTCGTTCTACGTGGGAATGGATTTCCGGACGCTCTGCGCCCGGTTTACCGACATAAACTAAATATTATCATCTTTCAATACCCGACGCAGAGCGTTGGGAAAAGCATTCCACACAGGACAAGCCTGTAAGAAAACGAACAAATTCCAGGAGTGCAGCCCCTTTATGGGCTGCAACGCATAAAGGCGTTGCACTCCTCGTCTTTACACAATCTGAGGAACGTGGGAACGAAAAAAAGAAGCGGCTACGAACCACTAATTACAAAAAAAGCCGGCAAATAAAACATACCGGCTTTTTTTGAAATTGATTCAGTTGGTGCGGATCAGGATTTCTTTTTGCCGCATCCACCCTTTTCCATGAACTGTTCAAAAGAGACATCTTTTTTATAGCATTTCAGATCAATAAAATCGAGAATATGAATAAACATATCCGGTTTGACAAAACCCGGTACAATAGTGATTGGTTTTCCGCTGGCATCCATAAACGCAATGGAAGGATAGCCGGTAACACCAAAAGAACGGGTAAGCTGGACATTACTCATTTTCTGGTTCTGAAAAGTAACCTGTTCATTCTGAGCTTCAGCGTTGACGCGAACCGTGACGAATCGCTCTTGCAGTTTTTTTGCGACATCCGCATTCTTAAAAGTTTCCTTGTCCATAACTTTACACCAGTGACACCAATCGGTATAAAAATCGACAACAATACTTTTATTTTCCTTTTTCGCTTTCGCCAGTCCGGCATCAAATTTTAACCACTCATTTTCGCCGGCAAAAGAGTTGCCCGCAACAAAAACAATTCCGAGCATAAAAACAAAAATGGCAACGATCCATTTGTTCCTGTTTAAAGACATGTGCGACCTCCGTTTGAAAAATTTTGCAGGATTCATGTTTTATTAGATGCACAAGCCGGATAAATGTTCACGAAAAAAATATTAATTTTTCCTTCATCCTGAAATATGCAGCAAAATACAATGATAATATTTTAGACGTACCGGGCAGACATTCCTTACAATATTGCAGAAATGCCATCCGGTGGAATACCGGCAACGGGTAACAATCTACAAACGAAAAGCTGATAACAAATACGAATCACATCTTTGCGGCTATTCGCCGGGCCTATTCACACAAATCCATGTTTCATTCAGCTCCATACCTTCATTTTTCAATTGAATGATCCATTTGCCATTTTCAACTTTTGATTTAAACTTTAAACTTTGGCCCACTTTACTGGGAATGTTACAAGCCTCATAATGTTCAGTGTAAGAAGAATCGGTAAAGTTGTAGGTTCCAAATGCGCTAAAAAATTGCGAATCCGGATTATCATGGTACATTTCAACGACAGCGAAATGATTTTGGCTGAGAATTTTGTAACTGATTCGATTTGTTTCATCCAAAGTCGTTGAAAATCCGGGACCAACGTATTTACCCGAGGTCATTTTCCATGTCCCGCAAAGTACCGTTTTGTCCTCCTTTTTGCACCCGGCAAAAAACAGGCCCAGCAACACCAGGCTTAAAATCCAATTAAAATTTTTCACTGACGCCTCCTTTTTAAAATGTCTTTAAAAATAGCGCGATTGTTTAATTGGAAAATTACACTTGTAGTAGAGCGATTCAAAAGTAGCGTGTCATCGTAAGTGAAGCAATCTCATAGGTAATTGGAAATAAGGAGATTGCTTCCTCGATAATTCGGATAAACTGTCGCTAGGCTCCTCGCATCAACAGCAATGGTAATTAGGAATTGCTCTAATTGAAACTCCGGCTCGTTCAATTCTGGCTTTTGGATGGCGTCCCGATGGGAAAGTATTAATGACATCGTATACTAAAGAAAAATTTAATCTATGTCAAGGAGAATTTACAAATCAATGTCTGCAATTCAACTTTAAAAGTTCTCTTGTGACATCGCTTAGGGAATGAAGATGGGGGAAAAGATTCTCCTTCCCTTTTCCAAAGATCAGCGTCATGGCCGGATTGCGCGTGTGTCCCTTGACCGAAACATCCTCGATGTTTCCGTGATCGCTGGTTAACAAAACGAGAGTGTCGTTTAAATCCACATTTTCAAGAACAGAATAAAGAAATTCTTCCAACTTGAAAATTTCTTTCAGGGCGCGCTCTAAATCTCGCGAATGGCCGGCTTTATCCGTTAGAAAATATTCATACAAGCAAAAGTGATACTTTGTCGTCTGCTTACCGATAATTTTTCCTGCTTTTTTCGGCGTGAACAATGGTACATCGAAACCCAACTCACGCAGAGACACATTCGTCATGTCGTGGTAAACCGAACGCTCCTGCAAAAGATCATCGATTTTAAAAAACGGCAAGTTCGCGTATAAATTTGCAACGGTGGTAACTGCGAGATGCTTGATAATTTCATGAGGATCGTAATCAAAAAAAGGCGGGCGGAATGTATTCAGGAACGCCGCTTTGCAGCCGCACCTGGTGAATTGTTTAAAAATGGATTTTTCAGCAATGACTTCCCGAAGTCTCTGATTGGGAAAATGGTTTAAATGCCTGCCCAGAAGCCTGGCGGCGTTCACGCCGGTGAGAAGCGCAGTCTGACCGGTCGCACTCTGCGGCAATCCCGGCATCCCGAGTGTTGCATCCAAACCGATGGCGTATCCGGTTGAATCCAATCTTTTGGGAAAATCATCGGATAAAAAGTGATTGAAAAGAGAAATATTTTTGTCGGCGCACGGATTAAACGATTTATCCTTTTCGCCAATTCCAAGTCCATCGACAAAAATCATTAAAACATGCTGGGGGAATTCTTTACGGCTATAATTTTCAGAGATCATCAGCTAACACTAAAAAATAAAGTTAAATTCCATTGGCTTTCCAAATTGTCGGCCAGGCATGATCAAGTCAACTTTTATATCTGCCTGAAAGAATCTTGTTAGCCAGAGGACTCGATATACAAGATCCCAGTTTCAGCGCTTCCCCAACAATGTTCATCTCGGTTGGGTTCTTTTATCCGTTGGAAAACGCCGTTTGTACAAGCATTAATAAAATTTTGTAATCCGGGTGCCACGATAGTAATGTGCAAGGATGTCTCCGACAGATTTCCCTTGCAGAGCCATCATTCCGGCACCGATTTGGCACATTCCCACGCCATGTCCCCAGCCTGCGCCCTTTAAAATAAATTTTTGCACTCTCCCGTCCGCGGCCGGAATTTTATCCACAACAAAACAGGCGCTGTACAACGTTTTGCGGGCCAGAGCGCGACGAATGTTCAGTTCATTGTGAAGGGTAAACGAAGCGGCAGAACCGATGACCTGCAAATCGATAATGCGCCCGGAAACGCCGCGGCGCAGCGGGACAATATCGAGAAGCGCACCCATTTGCTCTCCGGTTTTTTCTTCAATGATCTGACCGAGTTCCTTTGCAGAATATTTCTCCTGCCAGCGAAAATACTTGTCGCTGTAAGCGGAAAAATGAGGATCACCCATCAATGCTGCATTGCAATTTACAGCGGGGCGCGATTCGATCCATTTTTTCACATTTGCTTCTTTTGACAGATCGAATGCACGCAGCAGTTCCTCATTTTTTAAAACATCAAAAACGCCGACAAGATAAGGCTCGCCGTCACTATTCCAGACGTTTTCCGCATTTTCCGTGTGCCCGCCGCAAAGTGCGGAATATGGCGTGGAACAGAGACGATGATCATACGTGAGAACAAACCCCTTTGTCTCCCACACGGCTTTGCGTATCGACGGAGCATCCTGACCGATACCGACAAAAGACTGGCAATGCACATCGTCACACACATCAAAAGGTTCGTCCGGGTGCTTGCGGTTAAAATTATAAAGAAAAAGAGTGCGGGCAACAATCGCCTGCGCTTTCAAAGCCTGCAAAGGAAAGGAAGATGTCATTTCACCGGGAAGTACGCCTCGAAGATAGTTGTCCATCGTCAGGACATTGACGGCAGTCAGCTTGCCGGACGCATCGATGCGAAATTCCATTTCACCGGTAAAAGTCCGATCCTCCGTCCTTTCCCATTGAAAGCCCTGTCCGACACGTACATTTTTAAGCACAACAGGTGATTTTGTAATTCGCAGCGCATTTTCAATGACGAGCGTTTTCCCCGAAGGAGAAACGAGCGTGATAAATCCGTGTGCCGGCCCCATTTTTTCGCGAACAACCTTTCCACCGGCTAAACGCGGTGTTGTAGCGAGATAGGCCGCAGCCTGGCGCTCATTGTCAAAATCTTTTGCCAGAACAACGCGATAATTTTTCCTGTCCACAATTGCTTTATTCCCCGCGTAAAGTGCATCTCCGGCAGTAATTAATTCCACCCGAATATTTTGTGACCTGAATTTATGCAGAACCTTTTCAGCGCGTTCCTTTTGAAAAGTTTGTACAAAAAGAATTCGGTAAACCGATGGTGCGGGAGCACTATTTGCAATCTTTGCTCTCCACAAACCGGTTTCCGACAAACTAAACTTTTCCCCTTTTTTCCTGCCAAGCACTAAAAATGAATTTAGCGGTTTAAAGTCGATCTCATCCTGTCCCTCAAAAATGCCGACACGTACAATGGGCTGAGCAGGAACTTGTTGATAAGGAATTCTGGCACAGGAAAAATAAAATCCTGCAATAACAAAAATAAGAAAAAGCCTTGTCAAATTTCCGGGATAAAAAAAGCGCGAAAGAACTTCGCGCCGTTTTAATAGTACCGTGATTTTCATTCTCTTAATTCACCCCTCATAGCCAAACTCTTTTAAAAAGTGATCCTTCTTTCGCCACTTAACCCTCACCGCAACCCACAGTTCGAGATATACCGGACGATCCAAAAATTTTTCAATTTCCTTCCTCGCCAGTTGGCCGACGGATTTCAGCGCCTTTCCCCCTTTGCCGATAATAATCGCTTTTTGCGAGTCGCGCTCGACAATGATTCGTGCTTTGATATAATCCTTGCCGCCTTTTCTCTCTTTGAATTCATCGATCACAACGGCTGTCGAATAGGGAATTTCGTCGCTGTATTTTTCAAAAATCTTTTCGCGGATGATCTCACTGACAAAAAATCGTTCAGGGTGCTCGGTCACTTCATCTGTCGGAAAAAAAGGATGTCCGATCGGGATATTTTTGAGGACCGCGGATTGCAGGTCACTCAGATTCTCCCCCTCAAGCGCAGATATGGGAATGATATCACTAAAGTCGTGCGTTTTTCGATAGATATCTATAAGCGGGAGGATATTCTTCTTGTCAACAATATCAATTTTGTTAATCGCTAGAATAATCGGTTTTCCACTTTCGATGAGGTTTTTGAGAATGGCCAAATCTTTATCCTGCGGCTTCAGACCACCTTCCACCATAAACAAAATCACGTCTGCGTCATTAATTGCATTTTGCGCTGCACGCATCATCACCTTTTGCAGCAAATAGGCGGGCTCGATCAACCCGGGTGTATCAAGAAAAATAATCTGAAAATCATCTCCGGAAAGAATACCGAGCACCCGGTGCCGGGTGGTTTGCGGTTTGGGTGTTGTAATTGAAAGAGGAAATTTCAGCAAATTGTTCGTCAGCGTGGATTTCCCTACATTCGGCTGGCCCACAACCGCAACATATCCTGATTTAAAATTATCGCTCATATTCAAATCCCCCTTTTGCAATAACGAAGAAAAAACACATTTCAGACAAAAGCATCCATCGTCCCTTCGCCTTCAAGTTTTTTGAGAAACTCCTCGCCGTCTACCAATTTTAAATTATGAA
>JAADGR010000163.1:5984-7614 GCA_013152225.1 Calditrichota bacterium | reverse complement strand
AAACCGAGCTGCAAAGCCAATTCTTCGGCTTTTCGCTCAACGGTCTGGATATGCCCGGGCTCACTTGGGATGACCATTTCATACGTTTTTTTTGGTGATTTGGTCACGTGATCCTTTCCAGTCTTACAAGGGAAGTTCTAATACAAAACTCATTTTGCACATTTAAATTTACAAAACTATTCAAAAAATCCAATAAAGATTTAATTCAATATCATTATTATAATATCTTTTCTGATTCGGCGAATCCACGGCGTAGCGAATGGCATCCAGGATAATGCGTACATTGCTGCCCGGCTGGTAAGCGAACCTCAGCACCGGACCTGTGCTTTGATATGCCGCCGCCTTTTTCACTATTTCAACACCAAAAGAATCGGTTTTATGTCGCCATTCGCTGCGATTATAGTAAGAATATCCCGGCGAAAGGCTGAAGCGATGCCGCGGCGTGTATTTCCAAAATAAATGAATCCAGTGGCTGTGGCGCGTGACCAGAATACGTTCGCTCCAATCATCCCAGGATAGCTGGCCGTTTTCTTCCAGTTGCAATCTGTAATCAAGCAGCAGCGCTGAACTCGCAGTAAACGTCCATTTCAAAGAATCATCGACTGCAAATTTGCGAAAAACAAAGCTCTTTGTTGCAACGCGCGGGTCTTTAAAATCATAATCGACGTAATTCGCTAAAACTTCAAAGGCCTGTTTGAAGCGAAACTTTTGTGAAGGAGTATAATCAACAATCGGTCTAAGGCGAAAAATCCGATTCCAGTTATTATCCGCACTCCTCGCGCCGAAAATATAGACCAGATGATAAAGGTTTACGCCGGCCTGGACTTCAAGTTTCAAATTCCTGCCAAAGCGATGCGACACCGACATCCTGGAATTAATCCGCAATTCATCGCGATCATCAAAATTATTTGTGTCCGGGGTGTCATACTGGAAGCGGCTGACCGACGAATAGGCATAAAGCGAATCCCGGGCGCTCAACCGGGCGCTCAATCCGCCAACGAGCATGAGGCGGTTACTCTTGTTGTTGGGCGTAATGAATGCCGTTCGCGAAGAAAACGGAAGATTCGTCTTTTCAATTTGGATGTCGTATTTTTGTTCCTGGTTCCAATACATCAATTTCAGACTGGATTGAATTCGCCTCTTTTGTATATTCAACGCCATTTCATTGCTCACCCGCTGGTCATTTCGTTTTCGCCGTCTCTGCAGTTTCTCACCGGAAATGGCAGACACCGCAACGTTTTTAAACTGCATGCTGCTGCTCAGACTGAAATCAAATCCACTGCCGATGCGGTACAAAAGACGATTTTCAAATCCTTTGATTTTTTCACGAAAACTTTCAATGTCTCCGGAAAACGAAGTGTAATTATCACGGCGCTGGTTTTTCGTAAAAACGTAAAGCGAGTCGGATGTGCCCGGCGCAAATTTTCTTTGCATATAATAACCGGCATTCAGGTTCTGATTCCGCCGCGTTGCAAAGCGATCATTGTTCAATAAAAAATGAAGGCTGTTGCTATATTCCTCCCACTTTAAATCGCGAGCGTCCGTTTCCAAATTGAAATGTACTCCCTGGTCGTGTTGCTGAAAACGGGAATCCCATTTCGGGCCGATTCTTCCCGATGCAACAATCTTT
>JAADGR010000163.1:0-5954 GCA_013152225.1 Calditrichota bacterium | reverse complement strand
CCCACATGAGTGCGAATATCATTATTAAAACCCGATTGCCGGTCGAAAAAAATAACAGACGACAGACGCGCCAGCAAACGCAAGCTCGGCAGAAGAGAATAATGCAGATTAAAGTTGAGACGTTGATCGTCCTTCCATTTATCATTATTTGTGCCCACGCGCAGCATGGATGAGCGAAAATGTTCCCCCATGCTGACCTGCCAACGACCGTTCAGCACTTTATTTGTGCTCAGATTGTAAAGCCAGACATAATTGTTAAACTCTTGTTTAAATCCAATGGAACTGCTTCCAGGAGAAGGAATGGCGGCCGGGCCGGAGACAGATGAAACCTGAGCGACCAAAAAGAAGGGAAGGCCCAATTCACCAATCAACAATAATGCTAAAAATATTTTATAGGATATTTTTGCAAATTTCATGTTCAAACAAAAAAAATGCCATCAACGCAAGAGGGCGCAATGGCAGCTTGAGGGGATAAGCATTTGCTACCTTGGGGACTCGATTTCATCCTGCAATTCTTTCCCATTGCGGATGAGCTTGCCATTGTATCTTCCGTTTATCTCGTGCGGAACAATTGCTCCTCCGGAAATAACCAGCTTGAGCGCTTCTTCAACCGAAATATTTAACAAGGTAACATCCTTTTTAGGAATAAAAAGCAAAAAGCCAGAAGTCGGATTGGGCGTTGTGGGTAAAAAGATGCTGTAAACATCTTTTTTTATTGCATCCTGAACAAGCCCGCGCGTATCCTGAGTGATAAATCCAATACAATAAATTCCTTTTCGCGGATACTCAAAAAGAGCGGCCTTTTTGAAAACTTCACTTTGATCCGCAAGAAAGGCCTGGCTGATTTGCTGAAATGTTGTATAAATATGCCGAACAACCGGAATACGCTGAAGAATCTGTTCTCCAAAAGAGATCAGCTTGTTGCCGAAATAATTTCTGGCCGCAAATCCTACAACGAGAATAAGCAAAAGAAGAGCAAGAAGCCCCAGCCCAGGGATTGAATTCCCGTTGGATCCAATATTCAGCCAGCGAAAGATAACGGAACTCACATAATGATTAAGCAGGCCATCAATCCAGAAAAAAAGCTGCCATACGACATAAACCGTAAGCGCCAAAGGAGTGAGAACCAACAACCCCGCTATAAAATAACCTTGAATTTTTTTTCGAAGTGATGCTTTTTGATCAGACATTGATGCGATATCAAATTCTATTTTTTTTCATCTACAATAATCATGACTTCATCTTTCGCCCCCAGCCCCAATTTGTGAGCTTCCAGACGAAGACGTTCCTTGTCGGTTTTGAGACTCTGCACTTCTTTTTTCAGATTTTCATTCCTGGCTTTTTCCAGGACTATCTTTTTTTCAAGTCTCTTTCCTTCCCGCACGAGCTTGACTTGATTGTAAAAGCCGGTATCACCGGCTATGAATGAGTAAAGCAAAATCAAAGCACCTAGCCCCCATAACCATTTCCGGTGTAAACTTGGAAAATCATAAATTTTCTTCAATCTTGTTTTTTTCATTTTTCCTGTGCCTTTTTATATCAGGTAAAACAAGAGAAATTACACACCAATCAAACAGTCCGTACGAATATTCAAAGATACAAAATAAAACAACCAAATAAAATACTTTTATGCTAAAATGCGCTACACTATATATAGTGGTTAAAATACAAATGCGTACTATGTGTCAGCTATCCCCAAGTTATCCACATTTCATAAACGACTCATTCTGAGTAACAATTCACTTAAAGTCTGTTTTCAAAAAAATAGTTATCAAAAATCTAAAGTTAGGATGATTTTGTAATTGAAAGACATGAAAGCTAATTATGGCCATTTCCTGACGCGGCTGTTTTTTCAAGAGTTAAATCGCTTTTAAATATCGCTTAATTCACAGTTTTTCAAAGGGGCATCTTGTCAACACTTTTCAAAACATTAAACTTGAAATGGCCATACCTGATTTACATTAACATGACTTTTTCACGAGTTATCCACATTTTTTCAATCTAACGCACGCAGATATTTGCGCACTATCCACAAAAATCTGCGAATATATTTTATGCAAAGTCCTTATGCTCTTTAAAATGCCGGATTACTTTTTCAAGGATTTGATCCAACTGTACGGTTGGCTCGTAACCAATGATTTGGTTCGCTTTGCTCAGGTCGGGGATGCGAATCCTCATATCTTCAAATCCCTCTTCGTAGGCTTGCTCGTAAGGAATATAAACGATTTCAGATGAAGAACCGGCCATCTCTTTAATTTTTTTTGCCAAACCGGAAATTGAAATTCCTATATCATTTCCGATATTAAACACCTGGCCAACAGCATCGGGGGTTTCCATTAAACCAACGGCGGCGCGGACAACATCTCCAACATAAGTAAAACAACGATATTGCTCCCCATCGCCATATACTGTGATCGGTTTTCCTTCCAGCGCCTGGCCGACCATTCTGGGAATGACCATGCCGTAACGTCCGATTTGCCTGGGGCCAACAGTGTTGAAAAGCCGCATAATTACAGTTTCAAGCTTTCTCTCTTTATGATAAGCCAAAGCTAAAAACTCATCGATGGCTTTTGAACTTGAATAACTCCAGCGACTTTTTGTCGTCGGGCCAAGAACGCGGTCAGCATCTTCTTTAAAAGGAACCTGATCACTTTTACCGTAGACTTCGGATGTAGAAGTGATCAATACTTTGGAAAGATAGCGGTTGGCAAGGCGCAGCACGATGTCAGTCCCCAAAATATTTCTCTCGATTGTGGCCACCGGGCTGTGTACAATAAGTTCCACACCAACGGCAGCGGCCAGATGATAAATCACGTCTGTTTCACTGACCAAACGATCCATCACGGTCTCGTTCATAATCGTTTCGACTGCTAAATGGAAACCGGGATTATCACGCAGATGTTGTATATTTTCGAGTTTTCCCGTGGATAAATCATCGATAACCCACACTTCATCGCCACGATCCAACAGATATTCCGATAAATGTGAACCAATAAACCCCGCACCACCTGTGATTAATATTCTCACACGAACCTCCTGTTTTAAAATACTTGCAGATTGACCAATATTACAAACTAACCTTCCATAAGTAGATTTGTTGCCTTCCTGCACAAGATTATTTTTGATTTCCCCGCCTGCCGATGAGGACAAGGATTGTAATTAAAGTGTAAATGATAACCGCCTGAATGAGAATGATCCAGCTTCCAATCAGGGAAATATAGGGCAAAAGCATCGCAGCAGCACCAACGCCAAAACTTACCAGATAAATGAAAATCACTGCCTGGCGATGTCCCATTCCCAACGCCAAAAGTCGATGAGAGAAATGAGATTTATCCCCCAGAAACAATGGCCGGTGTTCCCGCAACCGGATAAACATTACGGAAAAAGTGTCATACAGCGGAACACTTAATACAAGAACAGGTATTGCGACCGGCAAAAGCGAAGCACTGGATCGGACAACGTACGATCCCATAACCGTAAGCACACCAAACATATAACCCAGAAAAAGGCTGCCGCTGTCGCCCATAAATAATTCTGATGGATGAAAATTGTAAATTAAAAATCCGAGGCAGGCGCCTGCAAGCGCAGCCAGGATAAAAGCAAAAAAGATTTGTCCCTGCAAAACAGCAATGCCAAAAAATATCAGCGCAGAGATGATGGAGACCCCGGCAGTCAATCCATCCAGATTGTCCAGTAAGTTAAAACTGTTGCTGAGGCCAACAATCCAGATAACGGTTATGATAATATCCCAAGTATTATTCGGCATAAAAGAAATACGGATACCAGCCAAAGCCACCAATGTTGCGATGAGGAATTGAGCCAGAAATTTTATTTTATACGAGATTCTGTTTTTGAAAATATCATCAACAAGGCCGAGCAGATGAAACCCAAAGCCTCCGGCAAGGATCAAAAGAAGCTTTGGCAGAACGAGGTTCAATAGCGGAAAAATCCTGACGATCGGACGGAAATGAAGCTGCACCCAGGGTGTCCTGACCAAAAGATAAAAGCCGATCAGGTTGCCGACGACGACCAGAAAAAACGCCGTGAAAATCGACACACCGCCCAACAGCGGTTTGGGTGTATGATGGACTTTTCGCTCCCCGGGATTGTCGACGATATTCCATTTCAGCGCAAAGCGAATTAAAAACGGAATTAAAGCCAGGGAGATTAAAAAGGCCTCGGTAAAAACGAGGGCGTATAATAAATTTCTCATCACTTTAAAGTTCCAAAAGTATTTTTTCCAGTTCCAATGCTTTTTGCCGTCGGGAAAAGTTTTGCTTCACATATTCTCTGCCCGCTTTTCCCATTTTTCGGCAAAGGGTCGGCGAATTTTTCAAACGAAGGATTGCCTTTTCCATTTGCTGCGTATTTTCCGGTTCCACATAAATACCGCCCTCCGACTCTTCAAGAACACGTCTTGCTTCTCCATCCACACTGAGGATGACCGGTCGTTCGCACGCCATGCAATCGAACATTTTAGAGGGCAGCGCCCCCAGGAAAAGAGGATTTTTTTTCAACGGGACCAGACAGCAATCCGCAGCAGAAATATATTGCGGGATAATCTCCCTCGGCACTTCACCTAAAAGAAACAAGTTATGCAATTCTTTTCTTTCCTGCAACAGTTTAACTTTTTCTTTTTGTGGACCTTCCCCAATAAAAACAAACCGGATTCCCGAATGCGCTTTGCAATTTTCAACCAATTGACAGAGTTGATCCATCCCCTGAGCGATGCCTAGAATGCCGGCATAAACAACAACAAAAGTATCCTTCCAGTCCATTTCCTGTCTTTTTTTAACGCCCCGATAATAAAACAATTCCGTGTTCGTTCCGTTCAGTACCTGTCTGACTTTTGCACTATAGCCCCTTGCCGAAAGGTGCCGATAAATTCCTTTTGTAACGGCAATAAGAAAATCGGCCTTTTTATAATAAACATTTTCCAATCGTTCGGCCCAGCGGATAAATGTTTTGTTCGACAATTCGCCCAGTTCAACCGCAGACTGTGGCCAGAGATCGCGAACTTCGAAGACAAACCTGGCGCTTTTCAGTCGGCTTAACAGTAAACCGGTAACACCAACGAAAAACGGTGGAGACGTTGCATAGACAATGTCAAACTTTCCCCGCAAAAACAAACCTGCAATAAAAGATGTAAACATGAAACTGAGATAAAAGCCCATGCGCGTAAGAAAAGTTTTGTTCGGTCGTGCATAAACCCAGGTGCGGATGACATCCACTCCTCCGACCCGATCATGCTCGATAAATCTGCCCCTGTATTTTTCCGGGATAATACCTTTGGGATGGTTCGGGAATTCCGTCAAAACCGTAACCTGATGTCCCTGGCGGACAAGATTAGACGCCATCTCAATCGCACGCGTCTGCGTGGCGCCGATTTCCGGCGGGAAATACTGGCTGATATATAAAATTCTCATTCGCTGTTTCGAAACATTTTTAAATGGTCCTTTATTTCTTTCACCACAAATCACATTCACGAGTCGTTCGTAAAGTCCGAAAATGTCATTGCGAGCGAAGCGACGCAATCTGAATATCGACTAACGTGCTGTTTTATAAAGATCGCTTCCCCGATAATTCGGGGTAAACTGTCGCTCCGCTCCTCGCGATGACATGTTTTTCGACTTTACAAATTTGTCATTCATTGAATTTGACCGAATCCCTCGCACTTGTAAAACCTGAAAAAGTTGGCCAAAGAAGCAAAATGACACAGAAAATAAATTTTCTTAAATATATAAAAATTTAAATTATCCGCAAGAACTACAATTTCTAATTCTCAACCATTTGTAACGATTCATCCCTGATCACCAAAACAGGCAAAACTATTGAGGTTAGCAGTTAACTAAAGTCATTCATTATAATCATCTTCCTGTACCAAGATGATATTTCATGGTATCGTTATTCATGCTTATCGAGATTTATTGTTTTGCCCATAATAGTTTTGCCTT
>JAADGR010000489.1 GCA_013152225.1 Calditrichota bacterium | reverse complement strand
GCCCATTTCCATTTTGGTGTGCTGGCGGCTGCTGTAGCGGGGCCAGTCTTCCCAGTGCAGGTTTCGTTCAGTAATTTGTACTTTATCCGCAGCGACAAGATAGTCGTGGAATTCCCAGTTTATGTTGGCATCGGGTACGTGGAAATGGGCGATTTCGAGAATGCGGCGCAGCATTTTAAAAACCAGCATACGAAAGGTAAAATCCATCGAGTATTTGCTTTTGAATTTCAGTCTTGTGGGCGTGAGAAATTTAAGCGTTATTGGTGGTTCCAATTTGTCGCCCGGATAATCCAGCGTCGGTGAGGCTGCTTCGCAAAGGCACTGGGTGTCGCCGCGGTAGAGCAGGCGTTCCTGTGTCGTTTTATCTTCTGTATGGTATTTGTAGTGGAATGCTTTTGTCAGTTCAAAAGGCGCTCTTTTGGCCGCCAGTCCCTTTTGTGCCATTTGCGAAACAGCAAAAATGACATAGGGATGCAGTTCGCAAACCTGGCCGAGAAGGGTCATGTTAAAATGAAAACTTGCACCTTCACTGAATTCAGATTTGTGATCATACGCATCAATGATATACGGCCGCGGAGATGTTTGCATGCCTTTGAGAAAGGGGGGAGGCTCACCTTCAATAAACGTTTCAAAAATGCGCGTGTACACGCACTGCCGCTGCAGCATGCACGTTTCGCATTTCTGTGCCGAAGGCATGACGCACACAGTGCGTTTAAGTGCATTGCCGAACGCGCCGCGCAGCATGGAGCCTTTGATTTTGGAAATGGAGCACTCTTGTTTTGCCGTGAGAACGAATTTCAGTTTTAAATATGGGATGCGAGGAACATGAAATTCCATAGAGCTTTCCCGTCCTGAAGTGAGAGACTATTACGAACTTGCTTATACCGTGAATAGATCTTTTATCAAGCAACTATAAACTGAAAAAAAGGGGGAATGGAAATAAGTGAACTGCCCCGGCCGTTTTCCCTCTTTCCGGCACATGGGAATATTTTTAAAAGATAAATATTTCACAAAAGGTGGGGTTTTTTATATGAAAAAGTTAAGAATTTTTATGACAAGGTCAAGGGGAAAAATAGTTGAAAATATTATCTATGATTAATTTTCTTTTGTTTATCGAATAATATTATTATAATTGATGTCAATTTTACTTTCATCAAAAGGAGGATACAGCTATGGAACATCAGAAGGGAATGCCGATTTATCTGTTCATCGCCATCACAATTATTTTATTCGCTGTGCCGGGGTTTGTCTCTGCCCAGCTCGATCTCCGTTGGGGAATTCATGACATGAATCGTCCGAAGCCGGCGGTTGTTGACCCGGGAACGGCGAGCACGCAGGAACTGCCGGGACAGCCGCCGTCCGATGCGATTGTTTTGTTCAACGGTACAGACTTGTCGCAATGGTGCACGATAACCGGCGACAAACCGGAATGGAAAATAATAGGAAATGTTTTGCAGACAGTTGCCGGAAAAGGGCCTATCCGTACCTGGCAGGCTTTTGGGGATTGCCAGCTTCATGTCGAGTGGGCCACACCGAATCCGCCGCACGGAACAGGGCAGGGAAGAGGCAACAGCGGCGTTTTTCTGATGGGCAGGTACGAGGTTCAGGTTCTGGATTCGTACAAAAACGACACCTATGCTGACGGCCAGGCTTCGGCTGTTTACGGTGAGTATCCGCCGCTGGTCAATGCTTGTCGTGCTCCCGGACAGTGGCAGACTTATGATATCATCTTTCACAGACCTCATTTTTCCGAGGATGGAAAACTGACCAGGCCCGCGCGCATTACCGTGCTGCAAAATGGTGTGCTGACACAGGATAATGTCGAGATTCTCGGGCCGACGAATTGGCAAAACCGCGAGCCTTATGAAAAACATCCGGACAAACTTTTTTTGGCTTTGCAGGATCATCACAATCCGATTCGATACCGGAATATCTGGGTTCGCGAATTACCCGAACGCGGGGTGTTCGCTGCATCCCGTAAGCAAATCGCCATTCCGGATACGCTGCTCGATCGCTATGTCGGAACGTATGGATCCAATGGTAAGCCGCAATTTTATGTGAGCAAAGAATTCGGCCAGCTTTATTTTGTCCCAAACTTTGCCACAGCATTCCCGCTCAATGCCGAATCACTGACGCGGTTTTTCACCTCAAAACTGGCTGCAGATATTGTTTTCGATTTTGATAAAAATGGGAATGTTACGGGATTGACCGAATACATGGGCGGCGGAAAAAAAGTGACGAAAAAAATGAATTAAGTCTTGTATAGTGGTCTTATTTGCGCTGTATTGTCTATTACTAATAGACAATATTATTCACGGACACAGATTTTCGCAGATGCACGCAGATCAAAAAATCTATCAGCGAACATTTGCGAAAATCTGTGTCCGATTTTAAATCTGCATGTGCGACGCATTTCAGAATAAAATCAAATTTTTGTTAGCAATCAGAATTTCAATCACACACCGCGATTTTTGCCTATTCTGCGACAACAGTAAACTTGAAGCTTGTACTTGCAAACGCGCTGAAAATCCCCAGTCCGTTTTCAATGTTTGTCAGGGGTTCGTTGAGATCGCGGGAATCCTGATTGCGCGATTGATACAGGTCGGCATATTCCTGGTTGACGCGATAGACTTTGGCGATGTGTTCGCCGTAATAGGAAACATTGAACCTTTGAATTCTGAACTCATTGTTGTTGGTAGGTGGGAAAACAAAACGCCGCCTGATTTTATCATTCCCGCCCGGGCCGCCAAAGCGGCTGATCGGCTCCGGGTTTTCCTCCATGTTTTCCACCACCACATAAAACAGGGAAGAAGCATCTTCTTTCCAATGAATAATAATAAATCTTGTAGAATCCTGCTGATTGCCAAAACCAAAACCGGGAGTTGAGATGATCAGCTTGTCTGATGAAGCGGTCACATCCTCAGGCGGGGCGGGCACCTGGGTTTTTCCTGTTGTTACGCTGCCGTTATGCTCAACCCGGATTTCGAATGCATCTCCCGGTTCAACTTTCAGATCATCGCCTTCATAATGGTAATAGCCGCTGTCTCCGGCACTGGGGACGAGCGCATAGCCGGTGCCGTTTCTAACAAGCGAAACACCGGCGTCATTAACCGGGGGGGCTTGCGTTTCCTCGCTTCCCAAAGGAAGAGTGCTAGTGATCTGTATATCGTTAATCGGTTCGCCGGCATAAATATAACCTCGCACAACGATTTGATCGGTGGATGGTTCCAGCGGCGAATCTTGCGAGCATCCGGCGATGACTGCAAATGTAGCAAAAAGCAAGATGAAAAGCTGCTTCATGGTAAAACCTCTATTTTAATTTCATTTGAATGTAAATTGTGGGAGTAAAACCAAGCATGGTAACATCTGTGATTGTAACCGGGACAGTGTCCAGGTTGTAATCGCGATACCAGATATTTTTATGATTGTATAAATTGAAAATGCTCACGCCAATCTCGGTTTCCCAGTAATCGGACTCCCATTTTCTCGAGCCGCTGATATCGAGGCGGTGATAGTCCGGCAGCCGGTTGGCGTTTTTATCGCTGACGTGAATGTAGCTCTGGGATGTTCCGTCCAGCAATGGAATAGAGTACTGGCTTTCGGGCGAAGTGTATGGACTGCCCGAGGCAAAAACCCAGGTTGCCGCCAGCGTCCACACACCGAGCTGATATTTGGCAACCACATTCACCTCATGTCTTCGATCATGACCGGCCGGATAGGTTTGGCCGTTGTTGAGCGCCGGGAAATTATAGTCCACTTTGCCGAGCGTGTAGCCGAGCCAGCCGGTGAGCGCTCCCCGCTTTTTTTGCAGCAGAAATTCAATTCCTTTTGCATTTCCGCTTCCGATAAAGAAATTTTCCACAGGTGCAACACCGCGTTGGCGACCCGCTCGTCCGGGACCAAATCCCGTCGCAATATATCGACGGGAGAATTCGATGAGATCATCCAGGTTTTTTTGATACGCTTCGACTGAAAAAACATAATTTGTGTTTTCATAATTCAGCCCTAAAATGCGGTGTTCTGCAAAGCCGGGATTAAAATCTTCATCAGCCAGCAGCCAAAAATCACGTGCGCCCTGGGTTACATCCTCATTGGATATCTGGTTGACAAATTGATAATACCGACCCCATGCAGCACGAAAATCAATATTTTTCAATAGCGGGATGGAAAAAGAAGCCCGGGGTTCATAATATATTTGATTTGTCTTGTCATAGAGTGAGCTGCGAAGTCCGATCGTTAATTCGGCTGCTTTGATTTTCCATTTGTCCTGCAAATAAAATGCGCTGAGCGTTGCCTGCCGGTTCCTGGAAAATATCGGGATGGTATCATTTCTGACAGCGTTATATTCATTTTTAAAATCAGAAAGATGCAATCCAAAATCGAGGCGGTGAGAGGACGTAATTTGCCAGTCCATATCGATTTTATAGCTGCTATCCCACACGTTGTTATCTTCTTTTGAAGCGTTGTTAAAACTGCGCCTGAATGTTGTGCTATCATTCTGTGCCGGTGGCGTTACGCCGGAAAGATTTGCACTGCGATCGTACTGGCTGAAATATTTGGAATGTGCGGCAAGAATATCCACATGGAAGCGGTCATACCACTGGCGGGACCATTTGCCGCTAAAGCCGAGATTTCCCCAGCGGGTAAAGTCGGTTGTTTTCAGAGTGGCATTCTCACCCGAATCTCTGAATCGAAAGGAGAAATTGGAAAAATCCTGCGATTTGTCCAGATCATCTTTGCCGTTGTAAAGGCTGAATGTCAAAACATCTTTGGAAGACGGGTGGAGCGTTAGCTTGCTGTTGAGATCATAAAAATAAAAGTTGGGTTTAAATTCTGCTTGCTGCTGGCCGCCAAATCCGCCACCGCGACGGCCTGTTCCACGAACGGGGGCTCCGGTTGCGCCGCCATTCTCATCCCCGGTGAGCATGCCGTAAATTTTATCATAAAGAGGGCTTTGAATGAAATCCGTGTATGATCGTCGTCCGGCAATGAGAAAAGTGCCCCATTTGCCCAGCGGCATCTCAAAAGAAGATCGCCCGCTCAGCAAATTGACACCATATCCAAAGCGAACTTTATTTTCGTCTCCGGATTTTCCGGTTATATTGACAACGCTTGAAAGCCGGCCGCCATATTCGGCGCCAAACCCGCCTTTGAGCAGTTGGATGTCTTTTATCGCATCTGCATTAAAGGCGCTGAAAAAGCCGAAAAAGTGATCGACATGATAAATCGTCATGCCGTCGAAAAGGATCAGGTTTTGATCCGGCGTGCCTCCCCGGACGTAAAGCCCGGCGGAACCGTCATTAGCAGCGCTTACCCCGGGCAGGAGTTGCATGGTGCGAAAAACATCGACTTCTCCAATGCTGGGCAGGGAGGATATCTGGCGCGGCGAGATCGTCATCTGACTGATATGCTCGGTCGCATCCAGCATTTCCGCCTCAGCAGTTACGGATATTCCCTGCATCTCGATGACCGTTGGATTCAGTTTGATATTGATTGGCGCGGAGTTGCCGGGTTTGTTGTTAATGCTGATCCTCTGTGAACGATAGCCGATATAACGAACCAGAAGGGAGCAAACGCCAACCGGCTCATTCACCAAAATAAAGTAGCCGTCCGTGTTAGTAGTCGTCCCGTGGTTTGTCCCTATAACTAAAATATTCGCGTAGGGCAGCGCTTCGCCGCTCTTTGCATCTTTAACATATCCTTTGATGTCGCTTTTTTGGGTTTTTGCCCAACCGGGCTTATTCATACTTAAAAGCACGATGCTCGTTGCAAAAACCAGTAGTGAGAGCCTGAGCCAAGGAGTAAAACTTTTCCGGTGCATGGTGTCTCCAATAACTGTTATAACCCCAATGTTATGCATGTCTTTTGAGTAATTCGTAAAAAGTCGAAAAGCATGTCATCGCGAGGAGCGGAGCGACAGTTTACCCCGAATTATCGGGGAAGCGATCTTTTAAAAACTGCACCTTAGTCGACATCCAGATTGCTTCGCTTCGCTCGCAATGACATTTTCGGACTTTTTACGAATGACTCATAACTCTATTCATCAGTTGCTAATTGAACATGAATCCACACCTCCTGCGGCGCCATATTTGATCTGTAGCGGAAATCTCTGCCCGTTCTCCCGCCCCTCTTTCCACCACGATCTCCCATCTCACCTTCGCGTCCACTCATTCCGCTTCCGCGTCCACCCATTCCGTCGCTTCTCCCGCCCATACTTGGCCGTTGCTGCTGTATTTTTTTCATCCTGTTCCGATCGATGCCGCTAATCTCGAATCCCAACTTTGCGTTCTCGTCGGAATTTGCAATTAATTCTATGGGGATGGAAAATTCATAGCTAAAAACGCCGTCACGAAATAATGCAGCCGCTTTGGGGCCTGCATCGTTGTTTTCACGCAGTAACTCTTTATTGTTTTGATTAAAAACACCTATCATGCCCAGGTTTCCAATGGCCGGGAAATTGGGCTGATTCGTTTTTGGGGATTGATTTTGTCTCGTTCTTATTGAACGCAAACTTTCAGCAAGCGCGAAATTACCGCGGTAGCGAATTCCCGATTTTTCGTCCTTGTTGAAATAAATTAAAAGCCCTCTGCTCAATATTTTGCGGGCAAGATTTTCATCGCTGAAACGAAACAGCACGTAAAGATTTTGTTCGTCGTTGGAAATGCTGACAGCGGCATTGGGGTCTTTAAGGTATTCTGCTGCTGTATTTTCCCAATCGGTATTATCACCATCAATTTTCATTGTCCGGTTTTGCCATTGACTTGCTATTTCGGTTTTTTTACAACCAAAAATGAAAATATAAAAGAAGAAAGGTACCAGCCAAAGTGTTTTTTGTCTCATTCAGGATTCCTCTAAATGTAACACCCCGAGGCGATGAAACCCCGGGGTGTGAAATGTTTTTTGCTTTCGGAAAATCTTGCTTATTTCATCAAAATCATGCGCTTTGAAAGCATGTCTTTTCCGGCAATGATGCGGTAAAAATACATTCCTGAAGGTACAAGCTCACCCTTTGCATTTCTGCCGTCCCAGACGATGCTGTGAGTTCCTTGAGATTGGTATTGGTTAATCAGGGTTTTCACGAACTGACCCTGCGTGTTGTAAATACTCATCGTCACATACGAGTCTGCAGGCAAAGTGAAAGTAATCTTTGTGTCCGGGTTAAACGGATTAGGGAAATTGCTTGCCTGAATCTTTGAGGTCTCGGCGTTTTCAGTCCCGGGCGTCTCTTGATCACTTCCCGGTCGCTCAATACCCCACTCGTCAAACAATGCTTTGACGGCCTCGCGAATTTCTTTGCGGCTGGCTCCCTGATCTTTCAGATTTTTCACTGTTTCACGAAGCGTTTGCCGCTGTTCCGCAGTCAGTTTTGCGCCAAGTCTTTTAGCCCACGCACCCTTTTTGTGGCCTTTTCTTCCGTGCATCATTTTGGCAGGCTTTTCAATACCCCACTCTTTGAAAAGCTCTGCAACCTTGGTGTGGATTTCATCGCGCGTTGCACCCTGATCACGCATTTCTTTAATAGTTGAGTGCAGGGTTTCGCGTTGTTCGTCTGTCAGATTCATTCCGAATCCTTTATGGCCAAAGTGTCCATCCCGGTTCTCCGGCATTTCGATGCCCCATTCCTGGAAAAGCTCTGCAACTTTGGCGTGGATTTCGTCGCGCGTTGCACCCTGATCACGCATTTCTTTGATAGTTGTGTGCAGGGTTTCGCGTTGTTCGTCTGTTAGCTGTGGTTTGTGACCGGCACCCCGGCATCCTTTGAAACCCTGATGCATTTGCGGTTTTTCAATTCCCCATCCGTCAAACAGTTGGTCGACGGCTGCGCGGATTTCTTCGCGGGTCGCACCCTTTTCGCGCAAATCGCGGATCGTCTCCTGAACCGTTTGTCTTTGCTCTTGTGTCAGGTTTGGAAACATCTGATTTCCAAACTGTGCTTTGCCCTGATGACCCGGCCGCTGCGCAAAAGCCATGTTTGCTGTGCTGATAAATACAACGGCAAAAATGATTGCCATTCTCAGAAAAAGATTTCTTTTCTTCATTTTTTGTTCCTCCATAATTGTTGATTAAAGTTTTATAGCTTCCTCCTCTCAAGATGAAGAGGAGGAGGCTTTGGGTAAAGGAGTTTCAAGATCGGGATCAAATTCCATATCTCTTAATCTGCCGGTTAGACAACCGGAATAAAATTTCATTCCATTTTATTTTGCGGCTCATGCTCAGGCACTCTTTCCCGTCCAAATGGCCCGCCAAAAGGCGGATGATGCATCGGTCGCTCACCCGGCGGCATAAATTCTTTGCGCCTTTTTAACATTTTTCTTCTTTTTTCAAGCCGTTGAATTTGCTCTTTGGTTAAGTGAGGCTTTAATTCTGTATACATCGAGTCCAGTAAAGTTGATATGGATTGAAAATTACGCCGATTCAGTTGCAAAAACTTTTTATGATATTTTTCAAGAATTTTAGCAACAACTTTTTTCTGTTCCGGACTTGGGTGTATAATTCTTTCGTTCAGATCAAGAAATCCCCGATGTTCGCGAAAGCGGGAAAATCTTTTATATTGCTGTGCCCGATGCTGCAGGTTGCCGAATAAAAAACCGAGCACAAAACCGATGAGCAAGGTTGTTAAAATAATCACTGTTGTTTTTGTTTGTACGGTCATAAAACGTCCTCCAAAGACGGGGTGAACGTTGTTGCCAAAACATCATCCAAAGACATTTCGGAGCTGCTTACATTTTTTTCAAAAGAGTGGAATTTCCCTTCAATGAGGTTTGCTGAAAGAAGCAATGCAAAGACAATGGCAGCGGATATGGCGACTCGGCGAAAAACAGTTACAAGGGAACTGAAAAAATCCGGTTGCAAATTGTTTGCTTTTGCAAGCGTGTTGATTCGGCTTGCCACCCGCTCTGCAAAAAAAGGTCTGAACGAATCGGTCGTGGATTCTGACAATTTGTTTCGTAAGAGAGCGATCTTTTCCTTTTCTGCCTGCAACTCTTTTGATTTTAAAAGAGCGTTTTCAAGAACCTCTTTTTCATCCTCCGATAAATTTCCATCAAAGGATCGATACAGGAGCTTGCGATATTTTTTATTCATAACTATCTCCCAAAACCGGTTCAAGGATTTTTTTTAATTTCTGCTGTGCTCGTGCCAGTCTCGAGAGCACAGTCCCTTCCGGCAACTTTAATATTTTTGCTGTTTCCCTGGTTGAATAACCTTCCATTAATCTCAAAACAACGACACTGCGAAACTTTGGCTCAAGTTTTTGAATCGCACGCTGCACCAGACTTTTCATTTCATCGTCATCCAGCGTCATTTCTGCTGATAGATTTTTTACGTCGTCAGTGGATTTAGCGAAAAACAGCATTCTTCTTTTGCGCCGCTTTATTTCATTCAAAGAAAGATTAATAGCGATTCGCGTCAAATACGTCGCGGCAGCGGAATCGCCGCGGAAATTGGACAACGATTTATAAAAACGGATAAACGTCTCCTGCCCCACATCATCTGCTTCCGCACATTGGCCAAGCATACCGATGACGGTTGCCGCTACCCGTGGTTCATATCGTTTGACAAATTCCCGAAAAGCATCGGTGTCGCCACGTTGGGAAGCGCGTAAGAGTTCTTCATCTGTCCTCGAAATCAGTCCCTTTCCTTTTTACTATTTAGACAATCGAAAATGTAAAATATTCCGACAGCAATAGCAAATTATATTGCATTTTGCTATCTAATTCTTATTTTATCAGATAGTAATCATTTTATGCAAAAGAATAGAGCTTGCACAAGTGAAAAGAGCAAAGGAGAATCATAATGACTGATTTAATCATCTCCCTGACCATCTTTATTACCGTCATTGCGATAATGATGATTTTGCGATTAAAAGTGATAAAAAACTTTGAAATCAAACAGGCTGATATTTGGGTTGCTTTGATTCCCGTTGCGCTGTGGTTGTTATTATCCGGGCGGATTCAAAAATTCGAGTTTGGAGACTTTAGTATTCAAA
>JAADGR010000251.1 GCA_013152225.1 Calditrichota bacterium | reverse complement strand
CTGGAATTATACAACCTGAAAAAGAACTGCACACCCTTTTGCAAAAGTGGCGCCAATCTGTGGACGCCCCGGTGCCGACAAAATTGAATCCTTCATTCAAACAGCAACGCTCCGAAGCCAAAAAAATGGCAATACCATTAAGGGCAAAACAATTGGTTAAAAAGGAACGGAAAGAGAATGTCATGAAGACAATCATTACGGTCAGCATGATTTTGCTGTTCATTGCAGCGACCGTAAGTTCGGCAGGAAACCGTCTCAATTCCGAATGGAATAAATTGCACATCGAAGCAATCGGTAATTCGATTCGTACCTGGCTTAATGGCGTTCCGGCGGCCAACCTGCGCGATTCCATGACCCGCGAAGGCTTGATTGCGCTCCAGGTGCATGCGAGACCAAAGAGCGGCATCCAGGTCAAATGGCGCACTATCCGCATTCTTGATTTGGGAACACTGGTGGAATGGCCTTCGGTTGTATCGGGGCAGGCCAAGTGAAAAAATCGTCAAATTCTTTTATCTTGCGCGACAAAGTCATTATTTTTGCCAATGGCATTTGCGAAAATCCCGACGGGAATTTAAAATACATTGCGCCGGGAGATTTTATTATCTGTGCCGACGGCGGAACGGAATACGCACTGCAACTTGGCCTGACACCCGATCTTGTCATCGGCGATTTGGATTCAATTTCCGCGCAAACGCTGCAAGCCGTGCGGGAAAAGGGCGTCGAAATACGACGCTATCCCCAAGCAAAAGACCAAACGGATTTGGAACTCGCGCTGGGTGAGGGGCTCAGACATGCTGCGAAGGAAATTCTCATCCTGTCGGCTTTTGGTGGCAGAGTGGACCAATTCCTGGCAAATATATTTCTTCTCGTTCGCTATCACAGCAAAGGAATCAGGCTGTCCATTGCGGATGGGAATCAGCGGATGTGGCTGTTGCAAGGCCCGGATGAAATAACCCTTCCCGGAGATGCCGGTGATACGTTTTCACTCATTCCCCTGAGTGCAAAGGTTTCAGGAGTCGATCTTTCGGGACTGGAATGGCCGTTGGAAAATGCTGTTTTGGAAATGGGGACAACCCAGGCTGTGAGTAATAAATTTAAACTGCGGCGGGTAAACGTAAAGATAAAGTCCGGCACAGCTCTGGCTATTCATGGTATTTAGAAAAACAACCTCTCGCAGGATTTGCAAAGGACGGGAACAGAGCATAGCTTTATTTTTTTCTGCATTCAAATTGTAGCAATCGCTAAACCTGCGGGAGGTTTAAACAGGCAAAAGATTTGAATCATTTAAGGAAAACCAATGAAAGTTCTTTATATTGGCGGCACCGGCGTCATCAGTTCCGCTTGCTCTCAGGCTGCTGTTGACGCAGGGATGGAATTGTTTCTCCTCAACCGGGGAGAGAGCAAACGTCCTGTTCCCGAGGCCGCAAAGGTCTTGCACGGCGATGTTCGTGATGTTGCGGCAACACGCGAGTTACTGCGGCACTATTCGTTCGATGTGGTTGTGGATTGGATTGCTTACCAGCGCGAACATATCGCAGCCGATGTGGAAATTTTTACAGGAAACGTGGGACAATACGTTTTTATCAGTTCCGCTTCGGTTTACAAAAAGCCACCCACGATTTTGCCGATTACGGAATCAACACCGCTGTATAATCCATTCTGGCAATATTCCCGGGACAAGATTGCCTGCGAAGAACTATTGATGCAGGCTTTTCGCGAAAGGAATTTCCCGGTAACAATTGTCCGACCGTCGCACACGTATGACCGCACATTGCTGCCTTTTCGCGGGCGTTACACCGTCGTCGACAGAATGCGCCGCGGGGAAAAAGTCGTTGTCCATGGCGACGGCACCTCCTTGTGGACGCTGACACATCATAAAGATTTTGCCGCAGGATTTATTGGTTTGCTCGGCAATCCGGCGGCCATTGGTGAGGCTTTTCATATCACATCCGATGAATTGTTGACCTGGAATCAGATTTTTGAAATCGTTGCCCATGCTGCCGGTACAAAACCGAAAATAGTTCATGTTCCGTCGGAGCATATCGCAAAATTCGACCCGGACTGGGGCGCAAGTCTGTTGGGCGACAAATCACATAGCGTCGTTTTTGATAATTCCAAAATTAAACGTATCGTACCTGATTTCAAAGCCACCATACCATTTTCCCGGGGAGCCGGAGAAATTATCGAATGGTATGACAGTAACCCGCAATATCAAAAAATTGATGAAAAGTTTAATGCATTATTGGAGAGGATTATTGCGAGTTGGGACGAGTTGGCTCATTAGGAAGCTTTTTGGTAAAGATTGAAAATTGGACACAGATTAACGCAGATGGACTTTTTAATCTATTGCATGGTGTTAAAATTCTGCATCGAAAATGGAAAAAATATGACTACTTTTCAATATCCAAAAAGAATATTTGTAACTGTTCGAGCCGTGCATTTTACTGTAACGCCCACTTTTGTCATTCCGGTTCCGGTGGCGGATTGCTGGAACCGGATTGCACACTTTTGCCGATCCTCGCGTGGAAGGAGGGAGACTCAATGAACGGACGCCTCCGGAGATTGTCAGTGTGAAAGAAATAGAAAATGAAGAATATTTATTCTTCAAATCTTTTCCCATCCATGCGGCTTTTTTAGTGGGCAGCATTGCCGATGAAAACGGCAACATTTCTTTTGAGCATGAAGCTGCCTGTCTCGATTCCCTTGCCATGGCGATGGCCGCGCACAACAGCGGCGGACGTGTTTTTGTGCAGGTAAAAAAAATCGTACCGGCGAAAACGCTGGATGCCCGCCTTGTTAAAATTCCGGGCATTCTCGTTGATTTTGTTATCGAAAATCCGGCTCAGTGGCAGACGTACGAGGGCGAGTATAATCCCACATTTAGCGGCCAATATGCCTTTGATAATAATCAGCAGGTCATCTACGTGACCGAGCGCGCAGTGTTTAAATTGGTCTCCGGCAAATTAATGCTCACAGAAATTGCGCCGGGGATTGATCTTGAAAAAGATGTTTTGGCACATATCGATTTTATGCCCGAGATGTCATCAGATATAAAAATAATGCGGGAAGGACTGTATCTGACCGGGCGTCTGGGACTGGATCAAATTGTTAAAGATGACTGAGAAAAAGTAAATTAATTGCACAATCTTACCGAATTAGCCGTTCACTGCATCTTTTCTCTTGATTTTTAACCTTAATTGCAGTAATTTTTAACTTACTGTCAGACAGCTTTTGTTCGCAACAAAAGTCCGGCTGTAAAGTTTTTGAGCATATTTAACCTAAAACCTTATAAAGTGAAAATGTTAGCTCTTTGGCGAATGCTACAAATCTTTCGTTGTCTTAAATGTGTCAGTGGCCTTTTGTATTGGTTGAGTAATTGACAAGTGCATCCAGTTTTGGGTGCACTTTTTTTTATGCATTTTAAACAACAAAAACACTACGCATTTTGGACAACAAAAATACTATAATTGAGGAGACAGAAATTGCGAAAGAATTTGGAAGCTCTCATCGAACTCCAGGATATTGATTGGAAATTAAAAGAACTTACGGATGCCAAAGGTGATTTACCGCAAAAAGTGGAATCGCTTTCACGTCGAGTGCAAGATGCGAGGCAGAATCTGCAGCAGTTGCATGATGACAAAAAAGAAAAAAATTCCAGAAAAGCTACACTCGATAATGATGTCGTATTATTTCATGAAAATCTAAAAAAATATCAAAATCAGCTTTATCATGTTAAAAACAACAAAGAATACGATGCGATTACGTCTGAGATTGATAGTACCCAGGAGAAAATCGATCAGTATGAATTTGAATCTCTGGAACGTGAGGAAGAGGTAAATGAAATTGAGGGCAATATCAAGGGGGCTGAGGAAACGATTCAGGAATTACAGGCTGAATTGGATAAAACGAATCAATTTCTGAAAGAAATGCTGGTCAAAACCGAGGATGAAGAAAGAGTTCTGAATGAAAAGAGAGCACCTTTACTTGAACTTTTGCCCCGGCCGATTTTGAATCACTACGAGCGTATTCGTGCCGGCAGAGGCGGTATGGCGCTGGCGCAGCTAAAAGATGGCGCATGCAGCGAGTGTTCGGCGCATATTCCGTCGCAGCGGGCCATGGAAATACGCATGATGAACGATTTCTATTTATGTGAAGTGTGCGGCAGAATTCTCGTTTACCGTCCCGATCTTGTAGAAAAGGACGATGACGGAAAAGAATAAAAAATCGGTAGTAACTTAAAACTACCAGATGAGATAATTATCTTTATGCTATTCCAAAGCAGATCAGGCGATCGCGTCCCGGGTGAGCCCGGGATGAGGAAAGTCCGAACTCCGCAGGGCAGGATGGTCCGTAACGCGGACGCGTCGTGAGGCGCGGAAAGTGCCACAGAAAATACACAGTCCCGCATTTGCGGGATAACGGTGAAAAGGCGAGGTAAGAGCTCACCGCCTCAATGGTGACATTGAGGGCAGGGTAAACCCCATCCGGAGCAAGACCAAATAGAGGGGGAGAGGCTGCCCGTCTCGTTTGACCCCCGGGTAGGTCGCTTGAGGTGTCGGGAAACCGGCATCCCAGATAAATGATCGCCCTTCCGGTTTTTACCGGAACGACAGAATTCGGCTTATCGATCTGCTTTGGAATTTATTGTTTTAGTATATGAGTTTTAGGAGTGTTTTTATATGGATTTAAAATGGGTTCTTTCCGAAGGAACGATATCAGAAGAAACGTATGCCCTTTCAAAAGAATTGAATGTACCGACTATTATTTCCGCTATTTTGTTGCGCCGGGGGATTAATGACCTCGAAAGTGCACGAAGGTTTTTTCGCCCTACGACTGATCTTCTTTACGATCCTTTTTTAATGCAGGATATGACGGCTGCCGTAGAAAGATTGCGTCGTGCTGTTTTGAGTGATGAGAAAATACTCATATATGGGGATTATGATGTCGATGGAATTACATCCGTATCGTTTTTATATCTTTTATTGAAAGAAATCGGTTCCGATGTCAGCTACTATATTCCTGACCGGCAGCTTGAAGGATACGGCTTGTCAAAAGCGGCTGTTACAGAGGCGCGTGAAAAGGGGATCGATCTGATCGTTACTGTGGATTGCGGTGTTACAGGGTACGGTGAAATCGAGGAGGCGAATTCTCTCGGAATCGACGTTATCGTCAGCGATCACCACGAGCCTGGCCCGACACTGCCCGATGCAGTTGCTGTTTTGGACCCAAAGCGTAATGATTGTCCCTACCCATTCAAGGAGTTGGCCGGTGTTGGCGTAGCTTACAAACTGGGGCAGGGATTGTTGACAAGAATGAATATCGACCTGTCGATTCTTGAAAAATACATCGATATGGTGGCCATAGGTACCTCGGCCGATATCGTTCCTCTTGTCGACGAAAATCGTATTTTTGTTAAATCAGGTCTCGAACGGTTAAATGACAGCGAAAGTGTCGGTTTGAAAGCGCTCATGCGCGCAGCCGGTCTTGATGGCAAAGAAATCGGTACCGGACAGATTGTTTTTATTATTGCCCCGCGCATTAATGCGGTCGGTCGTATGGGAGATGCCGAACGCGCCGTCAAGCTTCTCGCTTCCGAAGATGAGTATGAGGCGCGGAACATTGCCGGAATCCTCGAAGAGGAAAACAGGCATCGTAAAGACGTGGATGAAGAAACGTTTCATCAGGCTCTGGAAATGGCCGAACAGCAGTTTATTAAAGATCAGACATGTTCGCTGGTTTTGCATCAGCGTGGCTGGCATTCCGGAGTTATCGGAATTGTTGCGTCCCGCGTTGTTGAGCGTTTTTACCGTCCGACAATTCTCATATCTATTGAAGATGGTGTGGGCAAAGGTTCTGCCCGCAGCATATCGGGATTTGATTTGTATGAGGCATTAAAAGGTTGTGAAGACCTGCTCATCGCCTTTGGAGGGCACAAATATGCCGCAGGGCTGAGCATTGAAGAAGGCAAAATTGAAGCATTTAAAAAAAGGTTTGAAGAAATTGCCAGGGGACGGCTGGATGGAGATTTATTAATCCCCAAACTTTCCATCGACGCTGAAATTAATCTGGATGATATTGATGAGGCCTTTATACGAATGCTGAAACTGTTTGCGCCGTTCGGCCCGCAGAACATGCGCCCTGTTTTTGTCTCCCGTAATCTTCAGGTTGTCGGCTCACCGTCAATCGTTGGCAGGAATCATTTAAAGTTTAAAGTTCGTCAGCATAAAAAAATATTTGACGTTATCGGTTTCAACATGGGCGATCTGTTCTATCGAATCGGCCCGGGAGAAGCACACCTGGATTTAGCTTATGTTATCGAAGAAAATGAATATATGGGCCGCAAGACTGTTCAGCTTCGTGCAAAGGATTTGAGGTAAACAGGAAAAAGATGCAATCATTTCAAAAAGGAGAATCTCATGGACCCAAGAGATGAACAAGGTAAAATTTGGATGGATGGAAAATTTGTTCAATGGCAGGATGCGACGATACATGTCATGTCGCATGTTGTACATTATGGATCGAGCGTGTTTGAAGGGATGAGATGCTACAAAACTCCTGAAGGCCCCAGCATTTTTCGGCTTAAAGATCATATCCGCCGATTGTTTGATTCGGCGAAAATCTACCGTATGCCGATCCCTTTTAGCCTGGAGGAAATTACAGGCGTGTGCAATGAGACGATCAAAGTCAATGGCTTCGAATCCGCTTATGTGCGTCCCATTGTTTTTCGGGGATATCAGAGTCTGGGCGTCGATCCGTCGAATTGTCCGGTACAGGTTGTCATTGGTGCGCTCAATTGGGGAAAATACCTCGGCGACGAAGCCATCAATGTCGGCGTCGATGTTTGTGTTTCTTCCTGGAATAGAATGGCGCCGAACACCATGCCAAGCATGGCCAAGGCCGGATCAAATTACATGAATTCACAATTGATCAAAATGGAGGCCATTGCCGACGGATATGTTGAAGGCATTGGTTTGGACTCTTTTGGTTATGTGAGTGAAGGAAGCGGGGAAAATGTTTTTGTTATTCGGGATGGTGTGATTTACACACCAGTGATTGGCGCAGCAATTTTGCCGGGAATAACGCGGGACTCTGTTCTGAAAATCGCTGCTGAATTTGAAATAAAAGTTGTTGAAACAAATATTCCCCGCGAAATGTTGTATATCGCGGACGAAGTCTTTTTTGCCGGGACTGCGGCGGAAATCAGTCCCATCAAGTCCATCGATCATGTACCGGTGGGTAACGGATCTCGCGGGCCGATAACAGAAAAAATTCAAAAGCGATATTTTGAATATGTAAACGGCGAGCGAAAAGATGTTTACGGCTGGCATAATATTATAAAGTGATGTGATGGATCAATTTGTACCTGAAGAAATAAGTGAATCTGTTCTTCCGCATTCTCGCCACAAAGCGCGCATGGTTGCTTTAAAGGCGCTCTATGCTCTCGAACTTTCCGGCAATTCGATGAATACTGTTCTCCGCGATATTCTGCCTATGGGCACGGATGGCAGTGATATCAGCAAGTTTACGCGCGAGATCATTGAAAAAACCTACGAGTGCCGCGAAGATTTGGATGATTTTATCCGGACGCGATCAGCAAATTGGGAATTCGACCGCATTGCCGTTGTTGATAAAATAATTTTGCGAATGGCAATTTGCGAATTTTTGCACTTTTGGGATATTCCTCCCAAAGTGTCCATTGATGAAGCCATTGAATTGTCCAAAATATTCAGCACCTTTCGCAGCAAGAGATTTATTAATGGCATCCTCGATGCGGTTCTCGATGAACTGAAGACACATGAGCAGCTTGTAAAAACCGGACGCGGGCTTCTTTTAGGCGGAAAAAGCAAGAATTCAAAAAAGAAATCGAATTGAGAGAATCAAAGAATTCGTGTTCGAGTGCGCCGCTCATTTGAGCGGCGATGATTTTTATATGGAACCTGGTATGTTTAATGACGTTCTTATGGCAAGATGGATTTTTTTCACTTGTCATGTATAATCAAGATCAGTCGGCGACCGATCCTGATCGATTAAAAGCCGTTCGTGGCGGCGGGTTTTCAAAGTTTAAGAAATTACATTCTATGAGGCTGATATAAATGCTAGAAAAAGTTGAAAAGTTTTTTGCTAAAGTAATGGGTGGAACGAGTACTGAGCGGGAGTTGAAAGCCATTCGTCCTATTGTTGGAGAAATTAACGAGTTTGCTGAAAGCTATAAAAACTTAACAGACGATGAACTGAAAGCAAAAACCCATGAATTTCGTTACCGCCTGCGAATGGGTGAAACACTTGACGATATTTTGCCGGAGGCTTTTGCTGCCGTCAAAGACACGTGCCGGCGTTTACGCGGCAAAAAGTGGAAAGTTCGTGGCACTGAAGCCGAATGGGATATGGTGCCGTATGACGTGCAACTCATAGGCGGTGTCGTTCTGCATAAAGGAGAAATCGCTGAAATGGCAACCGGTGAAGGAAAAACTCTGGTTGCTACAATGCCGCTCTATTTAAATGCGCTGGAAGGAAAAGGGGCACACCTCATCACCGTCAATGATTACCTGGCGCAGCGCGATTGTGAGTGGATGGGTGAAATCTACAGATTTCTCGGATTGACTGTCGAGTCCATTCACAACAACATGGAGCCGGAAGAACGTCGGCGGGCGTATAATGCGGACATTACTTACGGAACGAATAACGAATTTGGCTTCGACTATTTGCGGGATAATATGTCAACGGATGTTTGGTCGGTCGTTCAGCGCGGATTACATTATGCGATCGTTGATGAGGTTGATAGTGTTCTTATAGATGAAGCCAGAACACCGTTGATTATATCAGGAGCGGTGGGTGCTCCAAGGAATATTTATAACGAACTCAGACCTATTGTTTCCAATTTATATCACAAACAAAAAGAACTGGTCGACGAGTTGGTTACCGAAGGAAAAGCGCTGCTCGAGAAGGACGAAGATCGAGCCGGGATGATGCTTTTGCGTGCCCAGAGGGGTAACCCTAAAAACCAGGTGCTGCTCGATCTTATGACTTCTGAATTTTGGGTGAAAAAACTCATCGAACGCATCCAGGGGCAGTACGAGATCAATAAAATTATGCACGAGGTGGATAGCGAGCTTTACTACACTATTGACGAAAAAAGTCATGTCGTCGATATTACGGAAAAGGGACGGATTTTTCTCTCCGGCGGCCGGGATCAGGATGTGGCCAGCAAAATTCAAAAACTTGATGAAATGGATGAAATCCTCTCGCGAATGGGAAATAAGAAAAAAGCATCTGTCTTTTTTACTCACGATCCCATGACCGGCTTTTGTAATGGTCTCAGTCTGGATGGGAAAATTGCCTTGTGCAATGTGAATACTGAAATTTCAAATGAAGAAATTGAGGCGCTTGATATCCTCACAGAACGATTTGAAAAGATCAGCGAAAAAGTCAATGAAGCGATTCAAAACAAACGCACCGACAAAGGGAGCGCATGGCGTCGTTATTTCCTGGTTGCCAAACGCATGGATCGGGTTGTCAATGGGCTGAATGAGGAGGGGAAAGAGTATTTTGAAAAGGGAGGGGACACACCCGAATATCGTTCTCTCGTAGAAGCTCTGGAAAAATTGTTTACAGCTATTCGTGACGAGGCGGATGTGGACGGCGGTTTCAGTGGCTCGCGCCAGCAGCAGGAGCGCCGCCGTAATTTGCAAAATATTTTTTTCAACGTCGAAAAACAATTCGGATGCCCAACCGGATTGCGCGAAGAAGGCAGACTTGCCCTGTTAACCACTTTACATGACGGCGATCCGCTTATTGTTCCATTTATCTCAAAACTGGATTCCATGCTGAAAAGCGGAAATGGCGCAGAAACTCAATCATCTGCTCAGGCAGATCGGAAACAGGAATATTTTGAATTTTCTGATAATGGTGCTATCCTCAAACATATTACTGAAAAAGGGCGCATTGCTTTGCTGGGAGGGAACCCCGATCTTTATATTCTTCCCGACCGCAGTCTGGTTGAAGACAGGGATCAGCAAATTCAAAAGCTTTTGGACGAAACTTTGAACCAGTCTACCTTTGATTATGCGGCTAAAGTGATTGCCATCGAACATCTGGAAAAAGATATTGTTGCCATCCATCAGTACCTCAGTTCTTTTCCGGAAAATGAACGTCAGAAAAAAGTAGCGGATTTTTACAAAGTGGTCCCGCCAAAAGACGAAAGCGGGCAGCTTTCACCAACAATCAAGCTGACTGAATCGGGTCGTGCTTTCTTTGCGGATTTTGCCGAACAGACCCAGGCCCTCGTCTTCAAACTCGACAAAGATTTGCGAAACCACAAGAATGATTTGTCCGCGGTTTTTCGTGTAGATGAGAAAAACAGAATTTCCGGTCTAAGCAGCAATGAACTGGATGACCTCCTCGGCCGGTCTTTTGCTGAGGTCAAATCAAAAATTGAAGAATGGCGGCATGGTCGCATTGTCGGGGACAGCGATAGTTCTGTTGCTTTGCGCCTGAGCCTGGACGCATTTCTTGCTTCTCATTTCCAGACAAATGAAATGGCCGATACTTCGAGCCTGTCGCGACGTTTTGAGGATGTTGACCGGATCGACGGAGTGATGCAGAGTATTTTCAGAGTGATGGGAAGGGGCGAACTTACGGGTTCGGAAGTACAGAGAATTTTGCGCCGTTATTTTGAATCCGACAGCGCTGTAGAAACAGATAAACTTACTTTGAATGATTTAAAGATCAACGGCCTGTCCGAGAGCGGGATGCTTATTCTCGTCGGTACGGTTGCGGAGCGGGAAAAGGTTACGGAAAAGATCGAGCATTTCCTTGATGATCCTGAAATGGAAAGTGATGCACTTTTTGAATTGACTGAAGAAGGTTTTCCTGCGCGCTTGAGAAAATCAGCGCGTTCCCAATTGCTTGATGGCTTGCCGTTTTTTCCGTATGCAGAAGAATTACAAAAATTTCGCGATGAACTGTTGCAAATGAGCAGCAAAAAAGTAAACACGCGATCCGAACTGGACGGCCTTCTTTCAAAGGAAAAAGCGCATCTTCGCGGCAAGCATATTATGCTCGACGATCGCGAAATGAACGAAATGCTTTCCAAAGCGCACGCGCAGAATGTCGTTTTAACCGCAGAAGAGATCGAGCATTGGTTTCGCACAAGTTTTGCACGAAAGCCGCGAAAAATACTGGAGGAAACCAGGGATCGGCAGTGGCGGGAATACAGCGAAGTCGAAGACCGGGTGCAGAATATTTCCCAACTTTTAAAAGCCTACACGCTCTATCAAAAAGACGTTGACTATGTGGTGAAAACGCCCGAAGAATCGGAAATGCGCGGTCGTGCGGCTTCTGCCAGGGGACGAAAAGCGGTCATGATTGTCGATCAGTTTACCGGACGATTAATGCCCGGTCGGCGTTTCAGCGATGGTTTGCACGAAGCTTTGGAAGCGAAAGAAGGCGTTGAAGTCCAGGCCGAAAGCCAAACTCTGGCGACGATCACATTGCAAAACTTTTTCCGGCTTTACGATAAACTTGCCGGAATGACCGGTACGGCTGAAACCGAAGCACAGGAATTTTTCAGCACCTACAAAATGGATGTTATTGTAATTCCGACGAATCGTCCGGTAATCAGAGATGATTATAATGATGTCATTTATAGAACAAAGAAAGAAAAATATGATGCCCTTATTGATGAAGCCATCAGTATGCACGAACATGGGCGTCCTGTTCTTATAGGCACCATTTCGGTCGATGTTTCCCAAAAACTCAGCGAAATGTTTACACGCCGCGGCGTTCCCATAGCGAACTGGTTGAAAAAAGGAGATGTCTCGCGCGAACTGGAAAGCGGTCGTTTTCATACGGTTCTCAATGCCAAGTATCATAACGCCGAGGCGGAAATTGTAGCCAAAGCGGGTTTACCCGGAGCGATAACAATAGCCACCAACATGGCCGGACGTGGTACGGATATTAAACTCACGCCGGAAGTCGTCAAAGCCGGTGGTTTGCATATCATTGGTTCCGAAAAGCACGAAGCGCGACGTATCGATCGTCAGTTGCGTGGTCGTTCAGGGCGCCAGGGCGATCCCGGTTCGAGCCGGTTTTACCTCTCCCTCGAAGATGATCTTATGCGCTTGTTCGGTTCCGATCGAATTACGAGCATTATGAGCCGGATGGGTTCGATGGATGAGGGTGAGCGCATTGAACATCCTCTGATTACGCGCTCCATTGAACGCGCGCAGAAAAAAGTTGAAGAACGGAATTTTGATATCCGAAAGAATTTGCTCGAATACGATGACGTTCTTAATGAGCAGCGAAAAATAATTTACAAGCGCAGGCAAAACTTGTTGGGTTTCGCCGATGCCGACGATCTGGTAGAATCCAAGTCCAAATTATTTTTCGGTGAGGAAGATGAACGTGGCGATTGGAAACTCGATGAATTGCTGGAGAATTTAAAACATTTTTTCGGTGCCGAACCGGATTTTACGGTTGAAGACCTTGAGCAATTAAAGTATTCGGAGATCAGAGAAAAAGTTGCTGAATGGGTGCAGGAGAGAATCGGGGAAGAGCGGCATCTCAGCCAGATGCAGGAACGCCATCGCATTTTTGGTTATTGTGATGTGGATTCACTGATTGACAATTTGGTGCATCTTAAAATTCAGCTACACGACGCCGGAACCCGGGATACTTCCAAGTGGAATTATGATGGTATCGCGCTGGAGCTAAAGCGCATTTTTGGTGATTCACCGGAATGGTTGCACACGGCAGAAGGTGCACAAGCCCCCGATCTGGAAAAACGAATTACCGATTGGGCAAAGGACCACTACCAGGAAATATATCAGCAATGCAGGGATGGATTTAACGCCATTAGCTTTTCAAAATTGAGCCTTGCAGAGATGGCCGAGATATATGTTTTTGGCTTGTTGAATATTCATTTGTCTCTTAATGTGCCGTCCATTTCATGGGAGACGGACGAATTTCTGAACGATCTTGAACGCGTATTTTTTGCCAGACCGGATATCGGAAGCAAGGAAATTCGTACCATTCGCCGGGCAAAACTCATCGGAATTCTCAACGAATGGTTGCGTGGCCTTCCGTTGGGCGAACAGGATGATGAGAAAATTCGCCACAGGATTTTGGGTTACTTTGGCGCGGCTAATTTTCTGCAATCTATCGTTTCCTATAGTTTTAGAGGGATGGATGAGGAGAATGGTAAAAATATTACCCAACTCGATCCCGGGCAGAAAACTTTTCTTGACAGAGTTTTCGGCAGCGTATTTGATGAGATTCCGGCGGACAAAGATGATGATTTATCATTAACACAGCGTGTTTCACGTATTGCACGAGAAGAATATTACGCCATTCTCAAAGAAAACATGCCAAAGTATGATTCAATGATGTTCGCCGACGCAACGATCGAGGAACTTATCGAAGCATCGATCCTTGCTGTTTCTCAGGAAATTTTGCACAAGCCTGTAGAAACTTCCGAAAAGCAGAAATTATTGAGCCAGTATTTTGAATATATGTTCCTTAGCAAACCCACTCACTCATTTCCTGCAGACGGAGATGAACAGAAATTGGCTTCTTTCAGAGAAGACCTCGTTGCCTGGGGACTGAATTTATACAAGATTTATTCCGAACGTGCGGAGCGCCTTCGCCAGGAGAAATTGAGCGGTGAAATTATTCGCGATTCCATTTACATGTGGATTGACGATACGATTTATACTATTATCAGTAATGTCCTCGGTGAAGGGGCAGACCTTGATGCGAACCAGGTGAGACGCATTGAAGCGGAATGCCGCCTGGTGTTTCGTCAGGGACCCCGCTTTGCGGACGATAGTGATGCAGCCACAAATCCCAGTGTGATGATGGATGAATTCAGTTCCTGGGCGAAGAATCTGTATCGACGCCGCGTCGAAGAAATTGGTGATGAGACGGTAACGCGTTACGAACGATATTACACTCTGGATAAAATTGATGAGAATTGGCGCCAACATCTCGCCGCAATCGACGATCTGCGTGAAGGAATTGGACTCCGCGGCTACGGTCAAAAAGATCCGCTGCTGGAGTATAAGGGTGAAGCTTATAAAATGTTTGTGAAAATGATCGAGGACATTAACAGGAATGTTGTGAGCACTTTGTTCAAAGTTTTTGATATTGGCGGCGAAATTGAGGAGCAACAAAATCGCCGCATTGAACCAAAAAGCTTTGTAACATCTCATTCTCAGGTCGAAGTGTACAAACAGGTGATGGCCCCACAGGCCGCACAAAAAGCTTCCCACTCCCAGTCCGGCACAAATCAGGGCGGACGACGCGCCCCGGTAGTTAAGAAAACGCGCGTTGGGCGCAACGATCCCTGCCCATGTGGAAGTGGAAAAAAATATAAGAATTGCTGCGGCAGAAATTTATAGAGTGAGATTAAATTACTTTCTTGCATTTCAGTAATATTTTGGTATATTGAAAAAGAACTTGGAATTGAAGACGAATTGTTTTGGAGCAAATCCGGATGACGAAACATATCATTGAAATTTTATCTTATGTGATGAAAGAGATCAGAGAAAATTCTTTTGATGAAATAGACATGCAGTTTATAATGGATATTCTGGCGGAACAGGGTTTTTCCGACGACGATATATCAAGTGCCATGTATTGGATAATGAATCATGGCGAAAATATTGACAGACTTGTACAAGGCTCACCTGATGGCTTTCCCAAACCTGTTTGGCGTCTTTTAAATGAACGGGAAAGCGACGCTATTTCTCCTTCAGCATTTAGCTACCTTTTTCATTTGCGTCAACTTGGGCTATTGAATGATGACGCGATGGAAAAAGTTATTGAGCGTGCAACAACACTGCAACTCTCGCAGCTCGATGTGGAAGAAATGCAGGACCTCATTGCTGCTGTTGTACTCGATTTTGAAAGCAGTGCTTCAGATGGATATTTCCAGTTTATGACAACCAGGCTCCCTCACTAAATATTTTATCCTGATTTTTTATATTTTGTGACCGGGCAGCTTTGTGAAGCAAATTTGTCCATCTCGCCCGTTTTTTCAGAATGGGATGATACATCTTAATTTGTTGAAGCAGTTACTTTCAGGGACTCGATGAAAAGACACCTCTTCATAGTTGAAACTCTTAACAAAAAGAAATCACTCAAAAAAATATTGGGCGACAACTATGATGTTGTACAAATTGATGTGAGACTGGAGGAATGCGCTGAATCACCGGAGAATGTTTTAGCTGATGAGACGGGAACCTGGGGAAACTCGTTTCACATTGAAAATCTGGCGAGTATCAGGAACAAACTTGAGCAATATGATCGTATTTTTATCTCAACCGATCCCGGGGAAACCGGCGAAGCATTAGCCTTGCAAATAAAGCGAGAATTGGGGCAAGATACAGGGTTCGCAAGAGTTGCGCTGCAGAAAATTACACAGGATGCTGTCTCTTGCTCTTTACAAAATCCCGCGGTTTTTGATCGTCATCTGGCAGCGGCATTTGCGGCGCGCCAGACGATCGATCATGTCTTTGACGAAGCAATATCTTCCTTTCTCGCCGCGCGTGCAGGAATTGGATTGAGTGGTGGTTTGGCAGGCTTTGCGGCATTGAAAGTATTGAGTGATCGTGACCGGCAGATTCAGGAGTTTGAACCTAAGCACAAGAAAATTATTTCTTTGAAATTGCAGCGTCGGCAAAAGAAGGCTTTGACTGCGCAACTCGTAAAAATAAACGGCCAGGCTCCTGATGTTCCTGACGATCATTATTTTAAGGCGCTCATCTTTGATTTGAAATCACAGGAATTTCGCGTCAGACAGATCGATAAAAATACGGACTATGAGGCATCCCCCATGCCTTTTAAAACGAGTACCCTGCTCATCGATGCATTGCAAATACTTGGTTTTTCTTTTGTGAAAACATTGAGAATTGCTCAGCAGCTTTACTCCGGCGTCAAGCTGAGTGAAAAGACCTTTTCAGGATTAATTACATTTTACCTGACGGATTCCGATGTAATCAGGAACAGTTTAACGGAAATCCGGGAACTGGTGCTTGAGGATTTCGGTAAAGACTATCTTCCAAATCTCAGCAGTGATAACCAAACGAAAGACAATAAGAAAGTAAAGAGCGGGGCAATCCAGCCAATTTACATTCGGAAAACGCCCAAAAAAATAAAAAGGTTTTTAACCGATGAGCAATTTGAACTCTATTCTTTGATCTGGAAGCGGACCATAGCCTCGCAAATGGTTCATGCTGCGCATGAGCACACTGTCGTGCAAGTCGGCGGGGGAGAAAATGATCGTTATCAGCTCGAGGCACGGATGCGCTCGACGATAACCAGAGGATTTCGTCAGGTTTATTCTCCGGAGCCGGAAAATGGGGAAAATTCACGTTTTCCCGGAATTCCTTCGGAATTGCGCGTTGGTGAGGTTTTAACATTTCAAGATGCCGCTGCTTCCGTTGAAAAGGATAGAACACCGGGATGTTTATCAGAGGCGGAATTGATCGAGCGAGTTGATAAAGCGGGGTTGCGTGAGGTGCAATATTTTAGCGATGTTTTGTCTGGTCTTGCAAAGCAGAAATTGATCAACAGCAAAAGTGGCTGCCTGGCACTTACGCGATTGGGAAGAGATGTGGGTAATATATTCAGGGAACAAATGCCGCAACTTTTCAGAGTTAGTTTCGTCTCCACAATAGAAAGGGAAATTGAGAATCTCAAAAGAGGAGTTATCGATTTTCAAACATGCGTTACGAATTTCTACAAACCATTTCAGGCAGCGCTGAAGGAACCCGTCGTGGTTGCTGGTCGGCCTCGATCATCGGGCATAGGTGAACCGGAGGTTCTTGAGGAAAAATGTGAAAAATGCGGTCGTAACCTCATTGTGCGGGTGGGAAAATACGGCAGATTTGTTGCCTGTACCGGCTATCCTGAATGCAATTTTTCAAAGCCCTATTCGGTGGGTGTAAAATGCCCTGATTATGGCTGTGATGGCGATGTTGTGGAGAGAATGACAAAAGCCGGTCGATTGTTTTATGGATGTAGTAATTATCCCAAATGTAATTTTGCATCGTGGCAAAGGCCTGAAAATATTGTTTGTCCGAATTGTGGAAATTTGTTTCTTGTCATAAAAGAAGATATTGGTTTTTCAAAAATTTATCATTGCCCACAGTGCAAATTCGACTTTGATGATGATCTTGTGAAAATTGAGAATAAAAAGAATTTATTTGCATGACCCAACTAAATTTTAATTTACAATTCTGGATTCTTCGATTTGTTCATAACCTGCAAGTCGTACGTTCCGGTTCACCTCATACACTGGCGGCATATAAAAACGATCTTGAACAATTTGTAGTCTTTTTAAAAGATCGTCTCGGTATTGAAACACCTCGACTTGAGCATCTGACAAGAAATAATGTCCGGGGCTTTCTTGCGCAACTCGTAAAACAAAAATATACGCCGCGTAGTGTCGGTCGAAAACTGGCAGCCCTGCGATCTTTTTTCAAGTATCTTCTTCGCGAAGAAGTCATTACGTCCGATCCTGCACTTAATATATCCTCTCCCAGATTGGATAAAGTGTTGCCCAGCTACCTTTCAAAGGATGAGATGCACAAACTTTTACAACTGCCCGACACGAGCAGTTCCGAGGGACTGCGCGATCTATTAATTCTGAAAATATTCTATTCCACCGGACTACGGGTGAGTGAATTGGCGCAACTGAAATTGCAAAATATAAATTTTGGAGATGGGACGTTACGCATTTTAGGAAAACGCAATAAAACGCGTATCATTCCAATCGGAAAAAGTCTGATCCGTGATTTGCAAACTTTTCTTTCACAAAGAAAAGTATTAGAGTTAAAGGAGGTGGAATATACCCAACATCTTTTTGTTAAAACAAATAAAGAACCTTTTACAAGACAGCAAATTGCATCTATTGTTAATTCTTATATCAAAAGAATAACGGACAAAAAGAAAGCGCACCCGCATGCTTTGCGTCATACTTTTGCAACTCATCTCCTGGATGAGGGTGCGGATTTAATGGCGGTTAAAGAGTTGTTGGGACATTCAAGCTTGTCAACGACTCAGGTGTATACACACGTGTCCGTCGAGCACTTGAAGCGAATTTATAAACAGGCACATCCTCGTGCCGATGAGCAATGAACCTCAAAATTTTTGTTCATCTTGTGAGCAAAAAAGAATAACGAAATGGAGGTGAGGCCTGAGTTGTCTTAAAAAGCGGGTTTAGTAAGCCAGGATGGATTAATGTGAATTTATAAGGAGGTGTCTATGAGAATTACTTTCACTGCGAGACATTTTCAACCTTCTGAGCGGTTGAAAGAATATGCAAATAAGGAAGTTGCCAGACTGAAAAAGTATTATGACGACATCCTCGAAACAGAAATAATACTCGATTTCATAAAACAACAGCAGATTGCTGAAATAATCATCAAAGTTTACGGAACGAGATTAGCAATAAAAGAAGAATCAGAAGATATGTACAAATCTATCACCCTTGCAGTTGATAAACTTGAAAGAAAATTGAAAAGATATAAAGGTAAATCGCGGCATTTTGAAAAAGAAAGGATCGTTGAAAATATACAAGAGTAAGTAATGACCGAGTTCAGTTTTGCACAAAACATGGGGCATGAAAATGCCCCATGTTTCTTCATTAAATTTTAATTTGACACATGGACAAAAACGATAACATAGAAAAAATACCGCAAGAGTATTTCATTGATGCAGAGCCGGAACCGTTTGTCACGGTCAGGGATTTGTATGAAAGAAATCGGGATCGGGTGAGTTTAGAGGTTATAAATAATGAAGCCAGCTTTGCAAGAAAGATAACCGAAAAAGAGATTCACCGTCCGGCTTTGGCGTTGAGCGGATTTGTTAAAGTCTTTACCTATTGGCGCATACAAATCATTGGAAACACGGAAATCGAGTACCTCAAAACTCTTGACAGTGAAAAACGATATAATGTTATTTCCACCGTATTGGGGTTTGAAATACCGTGCATTATTATCACCAGTCAAAACAAGCCATCCAAAGAATTGGTGGACATTGCAAATCAAAACAAGATTACTCTTTTTTCAACGCCTTTTTCAACAACGACCATTGTGCAATATCTCAGCGAATATCTTGAAACGATCTTTGCCCCTCAGGTTATAGTGCATGGTTCGCTAGTAGACGTTTACGGTGTCGGTTTGCTCATTACCGGACGCAGCGCCGTCGGGAAAAGCGAACTGACGCTTGCCCTGATCGAAAGGGGGCATCAACTTGTTGCAGATGACGTTGTGCATATCAAAAAGACGGCCACAAATGTTTTACAAGGCTCACCCAATGAGGTGTTGAATCATCACATGGAAATTCGCGGGCTTGGGATTATCGATGTCAGGCGAATGTTTGGCATACGCGCCATCAGGGGGAAAAAAGATATTGATGTCTGCATCAAGCTTGAAAAATGGAACGATGAACATGAATACGAAAGGATAGGCGTGGATGACGAAACGACCGAAATTCTCGGCGTGCGGATCCCGCTAATTGTCCTGCCGTTGTTGATCGGCAAAAATATTACAGTGATAGCAGAAGTGGCGGCTATGAATCACAAATTAAAACAACATGGTGTAAATGCGGCAAAGGAATTTGATGAGAACTGGATCGCTTCTATGAAAGAAAAAAACGAACCGAAAAAAGGGAGCGCATAATCTGCGTGAAACAAGATGAAAAACGCAATTTTGATAACACATGGACCAATTGGCAGTGCAATCATTGAGGCCGTGCGCGGCATTATGGGGGTTGATGAGGGCCTGTATGCTCTGTCTGTAACGGATATGTCCCTTAACGAAATCAGCGCACGGCTTGCAGCGCTTGTTAATGCACCTGAAAATCAAGACGACGGTATAATCATTATGGCGAGCCTCAAAGGAGGGAGTTGCTGGAATGTTTCTGCTGCTGTTGCGGGGAAAAACCCTAACGTCAGGGTCGTTTCCGGTGTTAATCTTCCAATGGCTCTTTCTTTTATAACTAAACGTGATTCTCTCTCTCTGGATGATCTGGTTGAAACGCTGGAAACGGATGGCCAGAGAGGTGTTGTAAAATTTGAAATCAATCAGACTTTTTAATTCTCAATTTTGGAGATATATTTCAATGCCTTTGGTTCTCGTTAGAATTGATGACAGGTTAATACATGGCCAGGTTGTGGTTGGCTGGCGTCAGGTGCTAAAGCCGCAGCGTATTGTGCTTTGCAGTGATGAAGTTGCCAACACCGATTGGCAAAGGACAATTTATGAATCCGCAGTCCCGCCGGAATTGGGGTCTTCTGTCCTGACAATGAAAGAAACAATAAAAGCGCTCAAGGATGGTGCTTACGACCATGAACGAGTGATTCTTTTGGTTGATACGCCAAAATCTATAGTCGAATTGGTGAATGCGAGCGTTGCCATCAAAGAGGTGAATGTCGGAGGAATGCATTTTCGACCCGGGAAAAACCAAGTTGCACCGTTTATTTTTGTCGATGAAGACGACATTAACAGTTTTCGGCTTCTCTTTGAAAAGGGAATCAGATTGGAGGGAAGAGATGTGCCCACACGACCCCGCCTCGATATCGCAAAGGCACTATCGCTTGGTGAAGATTAGGTTGTCCCCATTCAATTCGTTCTTTGTCGAAGCCAACCTAAAATACTCCCTGTAAGATAGGTCAAAATGCTCCCCACAAATACATACCAGGGCCAGGCAATACCGGGTGATTGAACGCGAAAAATCAGAGCAATAAAAAGAAATGACCAGATGAGCAGAAATTTCCGGTTAAAACCGGGTTTGATCCGCCAATAAATCCAAAGCCCAATCAAAAGATTCAGACCTAACATCACCCATAAAATGATCGTTTGCTCCCCGATGAGCCATGTCATGAAAAAAATAGTGCTCCACATTGCCACCAGTGCTTCATCTTCCAAAGTTATTTTGCTGTAGGTTCCCAGAAAAAAAGTGCCCAGCAGCCCACCGTAAGTGAATGATGCAATGGCCAGCCCCAGTTCAACGACCGGATTTTGCTTGTCTTTAAAAAGTAGTGCGCCAAAAATGAAGACGCTTCCCCAAAAAATCGTAAACAGCCGTGAAAGAACAAGTTGCTTTTTGGGAGTTATGTCTTTTCCCCAACGCGGAATGAAAATATCAAACATCGAAGAGGAAGCCAGAGAATTTAGTGAACTACTGAGCGTAGACATTGCCGCTGCAAAAATAGCCGCGACAATTAATCCGGCAAGGCCGCGCGGCAACTCTTTGATAATAAATCCAACCAGAATTTCATCCGGCCGCATGTTCCTGCCATGATAAAAAACAAAAAGCATAATGCCGAGGAAAAGAAACAACGCAAATTGGGCGAAAACCAGAAAACCGCTTGTTATCAATGCTTTGCGGCTGTCGTGAACATTTTTGCATGTTAACAGGCGTTGTACGATGAGTTGATCCGTCCCGTGCGAGGCCATGGATAAAAACGCACCACCGATGAGACCGGAAAACAGTGTGTAATTGATTTTGAAAAATTCTCCCGGGGATTTGTCAAGCCCCAGTGTGAATATGTGAAATTTCCCTGCGGGTATGGCTGTTTGCAGCACACCACTCAATCCGCCGGGAATTCGGTTCAAAATGACAATGCCTGCTATGATGGCGCCGGCGATATAAATGAATGTCTGCAACACATCCATCCAGACAACCGAGCGAATACCGCCGATCGATGTGTAAATAATCGTAAAAATCGCAATGATAACGATGCAGACGGGGTAACCCCATCCCGTAATGATGGACAAAGGAATGGCAGTGGCAAACAAACGAACGCCGTCGGCAAGAAGGCGCGTAACCTGGAAAACGAATGAAGCATAACTCTGCATACGCGGCCCGAATCTAATGCGTAAGAGTTCGTACGATGTATACAACTCGCCGCGATAATACGCCGGTAAAAATGCAAAGCTGATAAAGATGCGTCCGATGATGTAGCCGAGAGCAATTTGCAAGAAGCCAAGGTTGGAAATATATGCCAGTCCAGGTATGCTGATAAACGTCAGGGTGCTCGTTTCCGTTGCCACAACGGAAAGACAAACAGCCCACCAGGGCAAATTTTTGCCGCCTAAAAAGTAGTCGCGGGGACAAGTTTGTCGTCCGCTAAACCAAATACCCAATCCTGTAACGGCAGTTAAATAAATGAAAATGATAGACAGGTCTAACGCAGAGATGTTCAAATTCGTGCTCGAATGAATGATTGTTTCGGCTTTTGTGTCTGGAATTAAAAGCTTCAAGATATTTAACTTTTTCACAAAATGCAAAACAAATAAACTTCTTGATTATCTTGGCCTTTGATGTTATATTTTCGTTTCTGAAATATCCCTGTTCATCCCGTCTGCAACAGCACCGTTACTTTTTGGGGTGAGATTGATTCCATCAAACCCCGTTTCAAAAAAGTAATATCCGGCAGTGGAGGTCAAATTCGTCTGAATGGATATTTGCTTATTTTCAGGCGCGGCTTTATCGGCGCGGAAAGTTTTGATGATTATTTTTATGCGAGGATTTCACCGTTCCAGCAGGAGCGTCTCTCCTTTGCCCGCGGCGATCAATTTGAGGCCAAAGGACACCTGATGTTTGACCGCGGTCGCATTATCATGTCGAAAATGTGGAACCTGGAATTCGACTCGCGTTCGGAAAAGGAAACCTGGGATAACAGCTAGGCGCTGGTTGCAAGAGAATCAGCGACGTTAATTTCTACGCAGCCGGAAACGTGTCTGCATTGCAGCAAGGGAGCGCTTGTCGATGTCGTGGAGAAAAAGAAGGGTCAGGCGACAATGAGGCGGGCACTCTATTGTCTTGAAGGCATTGTTGATCCGAAACTTTGTTACGTTAATGCAATGGAAAAGATTGATCAGTGTGCATGAAATGATTCACGCAAATCATAGGGTTCACAATGCACAATGTGAATACAAAAAAATGATTATTTGGAGAGCGGAGGCCGGAAAACGGAAACCGGAGAACGGAAGAGACAGTAACATTTAACCAGAGACAGGATTGGATTTATGGCAAAAGGAATTACAAAAAGATCGGATGATTATTCTCGTTGGTATTTGGATGTGATTGCGGCCGCTGATTTGGCGGAACATTCTGCTGTCAAAGGCTGCATGGTTATAAAGCCGAATGGCTATGCGTTGTGGGAGCAGATTCAGGGGCAATTGGATCGAATGTTCAAAGAAACAGGGCACGTGAATGCCTATTTCCCTTTATTCATACCGCAAAGTTTATTACAAAAAGAAGCGGAGCATGTGGAAGGATTTGCCCCGGAAACTGCGGTTGTAACGCACGGCGGCGGCAAAAAGCTGGAAGAGCCGCTGGTTGTGCGCCCCACTTCGGAGACAATCATCTGGTCAACGTATAAGAAGTGGATTCAATCCTATCGCGATTTACCTATTCTTATTAACCAATGGGCAAATGTGGTGAGATGGGAAATGCGCACGCGGCTGTTTCTGCGCACGACCGAGTTTCTGTGGCAGGAGGGACATACGGCTCATGCCACTGCTGAAGAAGCACAACAGGAAACGCTGCAAATGCTGGATGTGTATCGAACTTTTGCTCAAGAATACATGGCTGCACCGGTTTACATCGGCGTTAAGACCGAGGCGGAAAAATTCGCGGGTGCGGTTAAAACGTATTGCATTGAAGCGATGATGCAGGATAAAAAAGCTTTGCAGGGCGGAACGTCGCACAACCTGGGTCAAAATTTTGCTAAAGCGTTCGATGTGACGTTTCAGGACGAGGACGGCAAAGTGGATTACGTTTACGCCACTAGCTGGGGCGTTTCCACGCGCCTTATCGGTGCACTCATCATGATGCACAGCGATGACAAGGGTCTTGTCATTCCACCCCGCTTGGCGCCTCTGAAAGTTGTCATTATTCCGATTTGGAGAAATGATGAGGACAGAGAAAAGCTTTTGGCAAAGATAAACGAGATGACAAAGGACTGGAAAGGCCGCATTTCATTTAAAGTGGATGACCGCGACAACTATCGTCCCGGCTGGAAATTTAACCAGTGGGAAAAACAGGGCATCCCCATCCGCATTGAGTTTGGGCCTAAAGACCTGGAAAATAACCAGGTTGTTTTGGTCCGCCGGGACACGAGCGAAAAGAGCGCCGTTTCACCGGATGGTTTGCTGGAGCGGATTGAACGGCTTTTGGAAGAAATACAAACAGGTATGTTTAGCCGCGCCAAAGAGTTCCGCGATACCAATACATTTAAGGAAGATGATTTTGATTCTTTCAAAAAACGAATTGAAAATCCGGGCGGTTTCTTTTGGGTGCACTGGTGCGGTGATCCGGTTTGCGAAGCCAAATTTCAGGAAACCTCCAAAGCGACCATTCGATTGATTCCCATGGATGGCGACAAGGAAGAAGGAAAATGTATCATTTGCGGTAAAAAATCGGAGCAGCGGGTTTTAGTGGCCAAGTCGTATTAAGTACGTGGTAAGATGAACTGGCAGCTTTTAGCATTTTTCCCTCCGTCCCAAGCTCCAGCTTGGGACGGAAATAACTTTAGAAGCTCAGCTTCTTCAAACGAAGCAAAGCTTCCCGAGTTAAGCCATTCCCAAACTGGAGTTTGGGAACGAGATAAAAAAGAACGCCTCATACTGTGAGGGATATTTCTATGGCTGATAGCACCGTATTAACATCTCTAAATCTTTCTACGGATGTCCGGCATATAATTCAGCAATTTGCCAGGGACACAAAACAATTGTTACACGAAAATGTTCTGGAAGAATATTTGTTCGGATCTTATGCGACCAATGCGCAAACCGCGCTATCGGATATAGATATTTTAATCGTTGTGAAGCATTTGACGTCAGAGATACAACGTCAGATCAGTGGTCTGGCATCAGACTATTCGCTCGAACATGATGTATTTATTTCGCCAATAATCCAGGACATTGGGATGTGGGAGAAGAATAAGAAATATCATACATTGTTTTACCAGGAAGTGATGCAGTACGGAATACCATTATGACAGATTATGCTCGCGATTTATCAGCACATCGTCTGAAAAAAACTAAAGATGTTTTAAGGCCAGCTGGTTTGTTGCTAAAGAACGCCGAGTATGACGGAAGTATTAATCGTTCATATTATGCGATATTTAATTCGATTCGGGCACTCTTGGCACTAATCGGCGTGGACAGTCAAAAGCATAGCGGTGTCATTTCCTATTTTGATCGCTATTTTGTCAAAGCAGGATACTTTGATAAACAGTTTAGCAAAATTGCCCATAGCGCATTTGATGTCCGACAAGTCTGTGATTATCAGGACTTTCAAATGCCTACTTATGAACAAGCCAAAGAACAATATGATGATGCAGAACGGTTTGTCCGTGAAATAGAGCAGAAAAGAGAATTGTTCGTTCATGGTGATCTCTCATTACCAACAGTATCTTTGGAAGGATAATAAAAACATTTCCTGCGCCCCTCCGTCCCAAGCCTCTGTTTGGGACGGAATAAACTCGATAAGCTCAGCTTCTTCAAAGGAAGCAAAGCTTCCTGAGTTAAGCCGTCCCAAACTGGAGTTTGGGAACGAGTAAAAAGGTTCGTTTCCCTCCGTCCAATTTCGATCTTGGGACGGAAATAACTTTAGAAGTTCAGCTTCATCAAACGAAGCAAAGCTTCCCGAGTTAAACCGTTCCCAAACTCCAGTTTGGGAACGAGTAAAAAAACATTTCCTGCGCCCCTCCGTCCCAAGCCCCTGCTTGGGACGGAATAAACTCAAGAAGCTCAGCTTCTTCAATGGAAGCAAAGCTTC
>JAADGR010000402.1 GCA_013152225.1 Calditrichota bacterium | reverse complement strand
ATTAATACCAATAATCTATATAGAAAACATTGATAATCTTAGAAGATTTCGAAATAGAGCTATTCATTCACCTAGTCAAATTAATATATTTGAGTTAAACAATGCTATTGAAGAAACAAGAACAATTTTAAATAGAATTAAAGAATTTCAAAAAAGCACTTCCTAACAAAATAAGGTATTAAACATCAAACGTATAAAAGCACAAGTCTGCAAATTGCGATGACGCACGCTCCGATATTTAATACCAGTGTTGGACTCGGCACCAAATCCGTTTTTCCGGGTTCCCTGCGCTGTTTTTTAGTTATTTTGCTAACCGTGAGGCTGAGGGGTTAGGCAACAAAAAGTCTAAACCGCTGATTCGTATGATTAAACGGTGGACTATGATAATTAACCATTAAGCAGAAAACACCGTAATTACAAAAAATCATGGTAATCCTTTAATCATGTAAATCAAGGTTCTGACAATGATTGACAAAAATACGAACATTCTGAATCATCCGGAAAAATCATCGGGTGTGCGATGGAACTCATTCGGCGTTGCAGGATGCTTACCCGGCGCAGGCAGTCAATTATTCGGAAACCCACGATTTACAGGTAAACTTGCTAATTAATTTTGGTTCAAAAACAAACCGCCAAACTACGACAATACCAGCTCCGATATTTAATACCTGTGTTGGACTTGCCGCCCTGATTATTATTTCTATTTGTGGGTGTAACGTTTTTTATCGCCAAAATGGTAAATCTTAAATCGGTGATGTCAGCCATGACGGTCTGAAAGTATTCAAACGTTGGTACTGTAAACACATCCTTCCGTTCGAATAAATATTTGTCAAAACACTCCGGAAGCCGTATATTTTGTTTGGCTCTTGCTTTTGCGATTCTGATATCTGCAAAGGTAAGAGCCTTTTCTATTTAGATCAGGCACTCCGGTTGAAAAATGCAAAATCACAATGAGAGAATTAAATACAATGAAAACAGAACAAAATCGCCAGGTGAAAGAAACAATAGAAAACGAAAACACTTTCCGATTACTGTTTGAACGGTCACCTGACGCCATGTTTTTATTAGATGGTAATGTGTTCACCGATTGTAATCAGCCAGCGGTAGAAATGTTTGCTTGTTCCGATAAAAAGCAGTTATTGGGTCTTCACCCTTCCGACATCTCTCCTGAAAAACAGCCTGATGGTCGTCTTTCGTATGAGCATGAAAAAGAGCGAATTGCTAAAGCAATTGAGCAAGGCAGCAATCGTTTTGAGTGGTTACATCAACGGATCAATGGAGATGTCTTTACTGCCGAAGTGCTGCTTACGAGTATCTCCACCAAGCGGAAGAAAATAATTCACGCGGTATTAAGAGATATTAGCGAGCTAAAGAAGGCGGAAAACGCTCTGCGCGATTCAGAGAAAAAATATAAATTTCTCTTTGAAAAAAGTACTGTTCTTAACTGTATAGTTGATATGAATTATACCTTCACGGAAATTAATGGCAAATTTTTAGAAATATTGGGTTATTCAAGAGACGAAATTATCGGCAGAAATGCAATGGATTTTGTGATTGCTGAGCAAAAGGAAGAAGTTGCCGAACAATTAATAAAAGATATTAAGGGAGAATATTCACCGGAGATTGACGTTGATATGCTGGCAAAGGACGGATCGATCCGTACCATATTATTTTCACGTGGACCGGCGTTATTATATAAGGGCGATGCGTCTGCCGGCGTTCTTCTTATCACCGGGATAGATATTACCGATCGTAAACGCGCCGAAGACGGTCTTAAAATGGCGCTTCTTGAGGTGGAGAAGTTAAAAGACCGGCTTGAAGACGAGAATTCATATTTACAAAATGAGATCAAATTAAGTCATAATTTTGAAGAGATCATCGGTAAAAGTGAAATACTCAAAAATATATTGGGGAAAGTGCAACAGGTGGCGGCTACCGGTTCCACGGTGTTAATTCTCGGAGAAACAGGGACCGGCAAGGAGCTGATTGCTCGTGCGATTCATAATATCAGTGAGCGCAGCGACCGACCGTTAGTCAAAGTTAATTGTGCCGCTTTGCCGGCAAATATTATCGAAAGTGAACTATTCGGTCATGAAAAAGGCGCCTTTACCGGAGCTTACGCGCGTAAAATCGGGCGTTTTGAATTGGCAAACAGAGGAACCATTTTCCTTGACGAAATCGGCGATTTACCCATGGATTTGCAGGTTAAGCTGTTACATGTTTTGCAGGACGGTGAATTTGAACGCCTTGGCAACCCCAACACGATTAAAGTTGACATTCGAATCATTGCCGCCACAAATCGCGATCTGGAAAAAGCAGTCGAAAACAACACATTCCGTGAAGACCTTTACTATCGTCTGAATGTCTTTCCGATAAAGGTGCCTTCGCTTCGGGAACGCAAAGAAGATATTCCTTTTTTAGTGAATCATTTTATCAAAACATTTTGTAAAAAAATTGGGAGAAAAATAGAAATAATTCCGCAAAAGGTGATGGATGAGCTGCTAACTTATGACTGGCCCGGTAATATTCGTGAATTGGAGAATATTATCGAACGCGCGGTGATTGTTTGCCGGGGAAAACGGCTTGAAGCGGGAGATTGGCTGCCCCGGAAAAGTATGCCGGCTAAGGAATCCGATATTACCATTCTGGAAGAGGTGGAAAGAGCGCATATTCTGAAAGTATTGGAATCGACCCGTTGGAAAGTCAGCGGGGAAAATGGCGCCGCTAAAATATTGGGGCTCAATCAAAACACTCTTGTATCGAGAATGAAGAAATTAAATATCCATCGTTAAATAGCGCAACTTTTGATATTTCAAATGTTTTTTGACATATCAAAAGGTGTGTGAGTTTTTTCAAGTATTAAAATCATTTTTATAGCTTGTCTAAGTTTAACAAAAAAAGCCGTTTGGAGTACAATCCGAACGGCTTTTTTTGTTATGGCATAAATATTGACTTATATCGGGATAGTTGATGATAAGAAATTATTTATGAATGAAGGCACGATGAATATTTTAACTGATGAAAATTTTCAGGAAGAAGTCTTGAGTAGCAGACAGCCGGTACTTGTTGAATTCTCAACGGATTGGTGCGGGACGTCCCACATTATTGCCCCGATTATAAAAGAGATGAATGTCAAATTTAAAGATGACATTAAATTCTGCAAAATAGATATTGATGATTATGAAGAAACAGCCAAACAATATGGCGTACGAAAGATTCCGACCATACTCTTATTTAACGACGGTAAGGTAGTGGATTTCATCGTTGGCGTCATCTCGAGAGAAATGTTTAATGAGAAATTAATTAAATTAATCCGTTGCGCTAGTTAGATAAACTCATACGAGATAAAAACCGTCGAAACGGTTTAGAGACACTGACTTATGCCTTCTTTATCACCACGCCGAGGCGTGGTGTTAATATAAGCATCGTCTCATTAACACCCGGATTTATCCGGGTGGTTAAACGTAATAATAATATCATAATTTTTATTAGCACAACGGGTTAAACTAATAAAATAATACATACAACAGTTATGTAGCCTTCCCAAAACCAAATCAGATTTAATCTGATAAAAAACATGAAAGTCAAATTGGAGATTATTATGAAAAAGCAAATATTTCAGTCCATTCGAATAATTCTTATTGCAGTCGTCTTACTATTTGAAACTGTTTTAGTTAATGCCCAATCCACAAATGCATCACGATTAACACAGGTGATCAAAGGGCGTGTGCTTGACCAACAGACAAAAGTCGGATTGATCGGCGCCAATGTGATGATATGCGGAACAGCCATGGGAGCGGCAACCGATATGGACGGATATTTTCGAATACCGAAAGTACCGGTCGGTAGATACGATATTAAAGTAATGTACATTGGTTACAAATCCCGAATCATTCCGGAAATATTAGTCGGCTCGGCAAAAGAGATTGTGCAGATAATCGAGCTGGAAGAAAATATTATACAAGGCGAGACGATAGTAGTAACACCCATAATTGAAAAAAACAAACCCATAAATTCAATGACAACTGTGAGCGCCCGTTCATTCTCTGTCGAAGAAACCCGACGATACGCAGGAGGATTTGATGATCCCGCCAGGTTGGCTTCAAGCTTTGCCGGCGTAACTTACGGTAATGCTCAGGACAATGCTATTATAATTCGTGGAAATGCGCCCAAAGGATTATTATGGCGGTTGGAGGGAATTGAAATTCCAAATCCCAACCATTTCCCCGACGGAAATGTCATTGGCGGCGGCTTATTTACTACATTTAGTAATCAAGTATTAGCCAATTCAGATTTTTTAACAGGCGCTTTTCCCGCAGAATACGGAAATGCCTTATCAGGCGTATTCGATATGAAAATGCGGAACGGCAATAGCGAAGTTCGCGAATGGACGTTTCAGGTCGGAGCAATGGGTATTGACTTTGCAACAGAGGGACCGTTCACTAAAAACAGTAATGCATCGTATTTAGTGAATTATCGCTATTCAACAATTGGTCTGCTAACCGATTTAAAAATAATCGATACCGATCAAAAGCTGAAATATCAGGATTTGTCATTCAAATTAAATTTTCCGACGAAAAGCGCCGGTACATTTTCTTTATGGGGCATTGGCAGTATAGATCACATTAATGAAATTGAAAATACCGACTCGACAAAATGGGAAGCGGAATGGGACAGATTAAAATATAATGCGGAATTTATGGTGGGCGCATTCGGATTAAATCATAAATATGTATCAGGCAATTCTACCTTTATTAACTCAACAGTTGCCGCGACTGCCAAAGATATGATTTACGTTCAGGATCGTCTGGATGATAATCTCATGCTTCGTAAAAATGAGTTTGCAAAAAGTTTTAACGGAAGAATAATAGTAACATCCGTACTCAATCATAAATTCAGTCCTCGTCTTTCCAATAAAACCGGTATTGTCTGGAACTATCTGTTTTACGATATGAAATTGCAATCAACGATTGACGACGATCCCGAAACGTTTCAAATATTCGTGGAAAAAAATGGGAAGAGTCAATTATTGCAGGCATTTACACAAACTCAATTTAACGTTACAAACAACTTAAAATTAAATGCCGGCGTTCGTTTTGAATATTTTGGGCTAAACAAGAACTATTCAATTGAACCTCGTATCGGGTTTAATTGGAATTTTCTTCCCCGTCATATTATTAGTTTCGGATATGGTAAGCATAGCCAGCTCGAGGATATAAGATACTATTTGGCAAAACGCAAAACAGCTATTGGATATGAGACACCAAACAGAAATTTAAAATTTACCCGCGCCGATCATTTTATTTTGGGTTATGATTTTCAGATAACAGAATACACACGATTAAAAATAGAACCTTATTATCAGTACTTATATGACGTCCCTGTCAGAAAAAACAACCAATTTTCATTCATCAATTTGAAAGATGAACTTTATTTAAACGATCAGCTTGTAAACGAAGGAACCGGTACAAATATCGGCATTGATATTACACTCGAAAAATTTCTTAGTGAAAACTACTATTATTTAATAACTGCATCGATTTTCGATTCAAAATATAAAGGAGGAGACGGCATAGAACGAAATAGCCGCTATAATCGCAATTATGTTGTCAATGCTCTATTTGGTAAAGAATTTTATCTGAAAAATAAAAATATATTAGGAATTAACGGTAGATTTACCTATATGGGTGGTGAACGAATTAGTCCGATTTTATACGACGCTTCGATAGCAGAAAAAAGAGTGATCTACGACGAGTCACGAGCATTTGAGGAATCACTGAACGATAGTAAATATCTTGATATCACAGTAACCTATCGGATAAACAATCAAAACGTTGCCCATATATTTGCCTTGCAAGTAAAAAATATGTTGGGAAGTCCGAACGATTACGGCTATATCTACAATTACAAAGAGAAAAATTTGCAAAGAAATAAAATGGTCGTTGTTCTTCCCTCGATTAGCTATAAAATTGAATTTTAATCCACAAGGAAATTAAACATGAATTTATTCCTATTCTGGTTGTTTGCA
>JAADGR010000092.1 GCA_013152225.1 Calditrichota bacterium | reverse complement strand
TTTCCTGCTGCTGCGGCGACAGTTTATCCATGCGATGTTTATAGAGCGGCGTGACATTGTCGAGAACCTTTTCGAGGTCCCGGAAAGCATTACCGTTGCTGTCGTCCACAAAAATGTCAAAAAGAATAATAATAGTGCGAATAACGCCGCCGGTAATGCGCCGCAAAGCTTCCACACGGCCTGGTTGGTTTTCAACAATTTCTTTGACACGTTCTCGTTTGTATCGTTCTCCAAGTTTCAGTAACAGAATATTTGTCTCTGCATTCGTCAGTCCGCGCAGGGTCTGTATTTTGAAAAACTGGTAATAAAAAGGCTGGCCATAGTCGTAATGAAATTCCAGACTCACGGATGAGGCACCGATGATGCGCAGTTCTGCCGATTCCATAAAAACTTCACGCAAGCGATGATGTTCCTTTTTGGAAAATTTTGTCAGCATTTCGTCTATATTATCGATGAACAATACGAGTTTCTTTTTGTGCTTTTTTAAAGTCTCTTCCAAAAGCTGAAAGCAGCGCTGTTCATAGTCATCATCATCGGCAAATTCTTGCATTTTGTCATACAGACCGGTAATTTCGCCGTCCTCGTGCAGATATTCAGCAATCGTTTCCCAGAGCTTATACAGGCGGCTGATATTGTATTGTTCTTCATTGAATACAACCGGAATGATACGCTGTCGCAATTTTTTGTCTTTTTTAATTTCATAAGCGATGCGCAGCAAAAGTGTTGTTTTGCCCTGGCCGCGCGTACCCTGAATGATGTAATGCTGCTCAGGAAATTGCATTGGCGAATTCTTGATATCGTCAAAAATTTCCTGAAAAATGGCCGTGCGGACGACAAAGTTTTCAATTAATTCCTCCGTCGTCTGCGTAGCCGGATTGTATATTTTGGGAAAATCAATTCGCGACATTTTGCCTCCACCACATTCTTAAAATGGGAGAATTGTATCGATATTTCGCAGGGTTGCCATGGTTGTTGATATAGCCGTCATAAATCAGCGAGCCGACAAAATCCTTAAAAGTTTCCTCTTTTTCGTATTTGACTGCAAGGTCGTAAATCTCGTTTGAAGAAATAAAACCATTCTCTGAGGCTACATTGAGAAGATTTTTAACAAAGCTATAATCTTTGCCCTTGAACGAAGTTCGAAGTCTCGTGTGCCAATGCTCGAAATATTGCCGTTGTTCGAGCATGTTGGTAAATGCCTGGTCCACAACAGCCTCGGTAATTTGTGTTATGTGTTCATCTCGACACAAATCTTTTAGTTCCTGCATGACCGATTGAAGATAAAAGGGAATAAGCCATTCAATCTTTTCTAAAATATATTTTATAAGGTGCTCGGAAAGCTCGAAATCAACATTTTTCAACAAAAGATTCATCATTTCCTCTGCTTGTTCTTTCTTTAAAGGCGGTATCTGCAGACGTGCAAGGTCGTTGATAGTGTTCACCGCGTTCAACTGACTGACAACGTTTTCCAGGCCAATGGAACCGGTATAGATAAACTGTACCTGGTCACTGATTTCAGTTTGCTGCCGCAATTCACGATTGCTTTGCAAAAAATGTCTTCCCGCACTGGCACCTTCGTCCTCGATGATATTTTCAAGCGTTTCCGGGAACTCGTCGAGCATGATGATGAGCTTCTTTCCTTCTGATGGCGAAGCCAGAATTTTGCCAAGCATTTCTCTGTAATTGTGCTCTTCATTTACTCCGAATTCAACCCCGCTTGGACCGACTTTTTTAATAGTTGGTACAATTTTTTCTAAAAAGGCCATTACTTTTTGTGAGGCTTGGATAAAATCTGTTTTTAAAACTTTATTAACCACCCGCCGAAAAAATTCATTTTCATTGTTTACCGATTCGGTAATTAAATAGAGAAATATGTAATTGTTTTTAGGGTGATCCAGGAGAAAATACATGAGGGATGTTTTGCCGACTCTCCTCGGAGCAGCGATCAGAATGTGGTTGCCGCTTTCTATTAAATCCCATGCTTTTTGAATGAGATTTTTCCTGTTAAAAAAATCATTCCCCCGTGCAGGATTTCCGGTTTGAATTTTCATAATTCATCCTATTTGACAATAGATTTATTGTTGCTTTACTTGACAATATATTTATTGTCAAGCTGAATGTCAAGATCTTTTTTAATCAGTAAGTAATTCATCGTCGCAAAAGAGGAGTACTGCAATTTATTGGAATTCCGGGAGAAACGGAAGCCTGAGGAAGCGGAGAACGGATTAATATCACCTTTACTAAAGCTCTGAAAGTAAACCAGATTGCAAATAAAAATTCGCATACGACGAAACTAACGAACGAGTCCGAGAACGGAGAGAGCTTTAGTAAAGGTGGGGTTGTCTGAAATAAAAAGTTGTCATTGCCACGCTCAGCATAAAAGGGCGAACAAGTGGTTCGCCCTTTACACTTATCTCTAATCCAATTAATCAAACAATTGCCGATAGCGCGCATTCCTGATCGCCGGCATTTTTGAATGCACGCCTTTGACGGCTTTCCATAAAATTTCATTCAACTCTTGCTCAGGGGTTTCGTCTTCTTCACTAAAGTTCATAGCCAGAGACAGCTCTGCACCATAAGCCAGCTTTGAATTTATTTTATCCATGGGATAACTGTTCGGCAGATGCACGAACGGCGTGAAATCGGGTTTGTCCTGAAAAGCCGGGATGAGAGGAAAAGCAGCAGCGTCGTATTGGCTCATTGGCGGCAGGCCTAAAATCAACTCGATGGTTTTGAGCACACTGGCTGTATCATACATATTGTGGTCGACGTAGCCGCGGCGTGTGTATGGAGAAGCGACGAGCAAAACGGAACGATGGGCATCGACGTGATCCGGCCCGTTTTGGGCGTCATCTTCAAGGACGAAAATCGCCGTTTCTTTCCAGAATTTGCTGTGGGAAAGAGCATCGAAAACCATGCCCACAGCCAGATCATTATCAGCGACCATGGAGCGGGGTGTGTGCTTGCCGGCACGGGTGCCATAGGTGTGATCATTGGGTAAACGCATGATCATCAGGTTCGGCAAATCGCCGGTTTTTTCAAACTGGTGCAGTTCACGGATAAATTCTTTGGCCCGCAGGACGTCCGGATAATCCAAATCCCATGGACGGAACTTTGTATCGTAATGCCCCTTGAGAGTTTTCATTCTTGTGACGGCCGGTTTCGCGGTATCCGGCACGGCATTAATAAATTCGGCATAGCTGCGATAAGAAATCCCCTTGCGAGCCGCCATATCCCAGATGTAACCAATAGACGGAAAAGCAATCTCGTATTTTCCTTCGGACGGGTAACCTTTTCCTCTGCCGGAGTATACGCTTGGCCAGGTCTTTTCAATAAAGTCCGTGGCAATGGCGCCCATGGACCATTCGTGCCCATCCGCGCTCACCTCGGCATCGACATAGAAATTATCAAACAGCGTAAATTCCTCGACAATTTTGTGGTGGTTCGGCGTAATGTTCCTTCCAAATAAGACAATAGAGGAATCACCGTTACCCTGCGGCAAATCCCCAAAAATCTGATCATACGTTCGGTTTTCTTTAATAATGTACAGCACATGCCTGATGTATGAGGATTCACCTGTTGTTCTCGGAATAGCGTGGACTTGCCTGGAAATATCTTTGCTCGTCAGATTTTTCAGCTTGTTCCAGTCGTTGTTCTTGTATACCTGTGCAGTGTATTGTTCGAGTTGGTTCATTTTCGGAACCTGGAGAACGGAGACGGTTCCCCATAAAAGTCTGGCGATGTATTGGTTTTTGTCAAAGTCCCTTTTTTTTGTCGGATCCGGTCCGTTGGGATTGGCTTTTGAAATCAGCCCTTTTCCATTGGCAATAAATAGTTGCCCGCCATCTTTTGTTAAAGTAGCGGCAGTGGGGTACCAACCGGTGGGAATAAATCCGGAGACGCGCGAGGAGCCGGATTGGGAAATATCGACAACAGCGACACAATTATTGTTCGCGTTTGCCACATAGAGCGTTTTATTGTCCGCGGAAACAGCCAGGCCGTTTGGCGTCGAACCATTTGGTGCTTGTGCAAAAGGTTTTACAGAAATCGTTTCAACGACATCATTGTTTTTTGTATCAATAACGGTTACGTTGTCGGTATTGGCGTTCGCTACAAAAAGACGACCGTCCTGCGCCAGTATCATCTTGTTGGGATGCGCGCCAACAGCAATTGTTTTAAGCAGCGACAGGTTTATCGGATCGACAACAGCGACGGCGCTGCCGCCCCAGATGCTCACATAAAGTTTATCGCCGGATTTGTTGAGGAGAACATCATACAAAAAATGATCGAAGGTCAAACGCTGCACAATTTTTTTCTTTGATACGGAAATTTTTAGCAGCGTTTTTAATGTTTTTGTCGCCGCATAAAGAACCTTTCCGTTTTGCGCCGATTGCAGCCCTGTTACAAACCACTCTGTTCGTGGGTCAGCCAGGGAAATGGAATCCGTTCGAACAAGTTGAGATTTTTTTCTGGCAAAAATGTAAATGAGATTTTTCGCGCCACCGGAGATAAACAATTTGCTACCGTCAGCGCTAAAGTCGATGCCGAAAAACGAAGCGCGAACCGGCAGGGTTTGCACTTGCTTTTGACTTGCTACATCGATAATGGAGACAAACTGGTCGCTATAGCCGTTATTTGTTACAGCTATGAATTTTCCATCCGGACTGAGAACCATGTTCAGCGGTAAATCGCCCACGGGAATCTGCTCTCCCGCAGGTGTTAATTTATAGCGATTGGGCAATAAAATGGAACCGTCGCTCAATTTTCCCGGAAGCATGACTTTTGGTGTTTTGGAACAAAAAGTAAACAAGAGAGCAAAAACAATTAGAAATTGAACATTTTTCAAGAGTTTCATTTTTTCTCCTTTTACAGGTTTTGTAAAATAGGGCAAATTAATTTGTCAGTTTAATCTGTGGAAATCTGCGTCCAAAATAGAGGCGGCTGAACTTTTACGAATTAAAAACCAAGCACCGACATAAAGTAGCCCGTATAGGCTAAAAGCGAGCGGTGGTATTCCAGATGGCCACCGTAAGCGGCGATAAAAACGCCGAGCACAAAAATGTATAAAATGAATGTCTGGAAGTTTGTGATCTGCAAAATGACTTTGGTTCCCCGAAAGATGCGAAGAATCGTCCATAAAAAAATGATGAGCAAAAGCACAGAAACGGGTTGGACAAAAGATGATCTTTCCAATAATCTGTAAAGCACGATGGCAATGGGGGCGGCAAATAAAAGATTGGCCGGCAGCCAGAGGACAAAGGTAAAAAGCTGCGTCAATTTAATAAAACGATGCTGAAAAAAAGTAATGATTTTAAAAACCACACTTTGCAACAGAGACAATAAAAACAGCAGCGCTATAAAAAAAAGAGTTAAAATGAGCGGATGCCAGATGAGCCAGATGACTTTGTATTTGAATTGCGGATTCGCAAAAAGCCATGTCAATATATTATCAAAGGATGAACTTGAGCGCAAAAAATAAACATAGCTGGCCAGAACCAGCGACAGTGTCACAATGCTGGTCGTTCCGACCAGGGCTGTCAAAAGCGAACTGACGCGACGGTTTTCACTCATATCCATGTAAAAGCCATGGGGGAATAGAAAGATGCGGCGGAGATAGTTGCGAAAAACACGATCCGAGCGGACAAACATTAAAAAGATAAGGAGAACGATAAATCCGATGATTTCAAAAATAATCGTTTCCGTTGATTGTCGTACAAAAGGGTGATCAGTATTTTTCTTATCTTCAAAGACAGATTTTACGACATCAAAAGCCGGCCTCGTTTTATTGGTAATATCCAGCAGTCCTGCCGGAAAGATATTTGCTCCGCGCCGGGGTCCCCAAAGCAGATGAGGTGTCTCTCCCGCCCAATCCCGTAAAGGAGTGACGATAACGCCGGCAGCAGTTTTGCTCTTCATGATCTTGTTCAATGCTTCCTGCAGTTTATAAGCCTGTTCTCTCTCAACAGCCTGAACATTTTTTTTCTGATAAGCAAGGGGAATCGAAATCCTGATAATGTTTTTATCCGATGTGAGGTAGCGGGAAAAATGAGCGATGGGAGTGCTTGCCCGGTCAATGGGTATTTTAAGAATCCGAAAATCAACGGCCAAGTCCGGAATTAGCTTTTTCCCGGCCACGACTCCCGCGTAAAGCGGACGGTCATCCCATTTTGTTGCAATTCGTTTCAAATGATCGACAAAATTTATTGTTCTCAGGTCATTGCCGATGAATCCGCTTCCTACGCCCCAGGCGATGACGGATGGATGGCTTTGAAACGCCTGAATCCATTCTTTCAATAAATTGCCGGCTTTATTTTGAAAATCGCTTCTTGCGATTATTCTGGGCGGGGCATTGCACAAGGGAATTTCCACCAAAACGCCCAGGCCCAGGCTGTCGCACATATCCAGGAAGAACGGCTTTGGCGCGGAAGCAAAAACCCGCACTGAATTTGCGTGCAGTTCCCTGATCGATGTAAGATCGGATTCGATCTGCTTTCTTTTTTCTCTTTCGCTTTTGAAAGCAAATTTTTTATCCGCGATCCATTCGATGCATTTCATCTTTTTTACGGAATCTGCTTGTAATGACAAAAACGGATTGCCGGGCTGTTTTCGTATCGCAAAAGGAAAAGAGCAGATTTCCTCACTTTGTCCCTGACTGCGGAAATTGAATTTCAGCAAATAATTGTGTGGGACCCCAATCTCCCAAAACTTGATCCGGCTCGTCGGGATATTCATCTGAAACTCGGTTTCCTTTTCCGCTATTCTGAGGGGATGCAATACTTCACTTTTCCAAACGGGAACAGAGTTTTCTTTATCCATAATCTGAATACGGAGATATCGTCGATTCCAGCGGGATCGGACTTGCAGTTTGAGAGGAGGATGAGAAATTTGCACATTTAAGCGAAGCACAGACTGCCGGTTTTCTTTAAAAGCTGCCAGGTGCGCTTTGGAGACAAAAGATTCCGGCAGCGCCCATAAAATAATTCGCGGTGAAAAAGCATGAGACAACAGGGGAATGCCGCCGGCCCGGTATTTCAGAGGAAGAGAACTTTTATAATCGACGACATTGTTCATTTGCACGGAAATTTTGTTGGTGCCGTCGAACGACACCAAGTTCGGCGGAATTTGCAGCAATACGGGTACGCTGCCCTGGTGTGTACCGAGCAATTTGCTGTTCAGATAAACAGCACAAGAGCCGTACAGACCGTTTATTTCCAGTTGATATTTTTTGCCGAGGTCACTTGAATCGAGCGTGAAAAATTTCCGAAATTCAAACTGCTCATTCACCGGCAGCGGCTGCAATGTTTCAATTCCTTCCCATTGCCCTTTGTCTTTATTGCGCATTTCCCAACCGGACGAGAGGTCTTTTTGCCGGGAGTGATTGCTTTTAAAAAGATCAAACCGGGAATAGATGTGAATATCCGGCTCGGAAGCCCCGGCATTTAAAATGAGGCAGAACAAAAAAAGCAAAACAGTGGATAGTAGTCTTTTCATCGAGTTCCCGAATCTGTTAAAGTTTTGTTTTTACCATTCTAACCGCTTCTCTTGTTGCATCCAACAGCGGCTGCGCTGAAACAGGACTGCCGACAGCCGCGCGCATCCACGCATCGGGCGTGATCGATCCTATCCGGCACATACGCTCCATTTCCGTGCCCAGGTTTCTTTCCCTGAGATATTGTTCGATTTGAAACATAATAATGAAACCGAGCGAGTAATCGGGGAGGTACATTCCGCTTTCAATCATGTGAGAATAAACACCGAGGAGAATCGAATCTTTTATTCCAAAAAACGGCGCGAAATATGAATTCCACACATCCTGAGAAATATCAATGACAGCACCTTTCAACTCTTCCGCTGTTGCATCGGGGTGGTCATACATCCAGTGCCAGACGCGCATATCCACCAGGCCAACGGATGCGATTTCACAGGTGGACCAGAATGTATCCAGTGTTTTGAAATATTCCGCCGTTTTATCATGCCGGCCCAGGCCGAGAACGTCCAGGTCGCGAGATTGAAAGACAAACGCAAACGCCTCGGTGAACGCGGTGTTTGGAACACCGTGCAAAGAATAATAGTCCATTTTGTTTAATGAGAAAACCTGCTCCACATTATGCCCCAGCTCGTGAATGGCGATGTTGAATCCCTTGTATTTCATTCCTCCTTTGGCAATGCGCGTGCGCAAATGCGCGTTGTCGGGACGTCGTTCCGCACCCATTGCATGTCCCGCGCCGCGGGAGGGATCAACGGTGATTTTGGTTGCAAGATATGCCGCCGTGGAATCCGCGAATCCCAGACTTTGTAATATATTGGGAATATCCTTTTGAAAGGCCTGGACATTGGGATAGCGTTCGGCGACGATTTTATCCAGTTGTGCCTCGTCGATTGAACCGCGCTGTTTGAAACCATTGTACCAGATATCAAAAGGCTGCAATTTTCTGTTCAGTCTTTGGGATATGAGGCCGGCCACATCTTGAACAACAGGGTCTGTTAATACTGAGACGATCAGTTTTTCAAAATCCGCCTCCGGAATTTCGCGGTCTTTTTTGAAGCGGCGGTCGATCTTTGTCGGCAAAAGCGGATAGTAGGGATCGGCCGCTTGTTCTGCGTGGAATATGTCCAAAAAACGCTGATAGCGGGTATTGTCTTCCGGCTCAAATTTTATTTCCACGCCGTCTTGATAAACTTTATTTCGGATGGGATTCCAGTCGACCTGATCATTATTAATAACTTTTTGCGGAATTTGCTGGGTCACAATTCTTTCCATGACGGTTTGAATCATTTGCTGACGCGGCAGGCCGTCGGTTTCGGCATACTGTGCTTTTAGTTCGTCGCGCAACCCCCAATGCGTGATGAGCTTGAGGCCTTTCGGGAACAGACGATGGCCGTTGTCATCGAGCAGATGATGCATATAAATATTATAATTGCTGATATAATCCTCGGCCTGAACATAAGCAACAGTGAGTTTTTGAGAAACTGCGGCCGGAACACGGCTGGCAAATTTTCCAACCATTCGCGCCTCGGCCCATTCTTCACGGCTCCACGTCGGACCCCATTTCAGGCGTTCTTCCAGTGTATAAAGAGGATAATTCAGCAAGGCGACAAAAGCAATTTTTGACGCAAAAAAATCATCGTCAAGGTGGGCAAACGGATCAAATTCGGCAAAGAAATAATCCACGGGTAGAATGGGGCCAATGTCCAGTTGCATGGGCATGGAAAGGTCACGCTGAATTTCGTGGCCATATCCGTAAATGGATTCCAGATTCGTCTCGTATCGCTCAAAAGTTTCCTGCAGCAATTTTTCATCGACAAT
>JAADGR010000245.1:6947-8757 GCA_013152225.1 Calditrichota bacterium | reverse complement strand
TATGAACGGCAGCAATTAGAAAAATCATTAGCAGAGTTATAACGTATTGAATTTTCATGAAGAAGAAATATTGGGAAAAGCGTACGACAGCCGGTTGATGAAAAGGCTGCTGCAATTTCTTTATCCCTATCGTTCCAAAGTCACGCTGGCAGTGGGATTGTTACTCATTGCCGCAATAATCCAGTTGGCCGGGCCCTTTCTCACAAAAATCGCGATCGACCGCTACATAGCGCACGGCAACGTGCATGGTCTCAAGCTAATCGCCATGATCTATTTCGCAATTCTGGGTGTGCAATACGTCATCAGTTTCGTGCACCAATATTTAACTGCCTGGATCGGACAAAACGTCATGTTTGACATCCGAGCGAAAATATTCACCCACTTGCAAAAGCTGCCGCTTTCTTTTTTTGATAAAAATCCGGTCGGGCGTCTGGTTACGAGAACAACGAACGATGTCGAGACACTCAACAATATGCTTTCCAGCGGTGTTGTCGCCATTTTTGGAGATGTATTTGTGCTGGTCGGCATCATTATCGTCATGATCAATCTCAACTGGCAATTGGCGCTTCTTACATTTACGGTGCTGCCGCTCATCATTTACGCATCATTTCTTTTCAGAAAAAAGGTACGGGAATCTTATCGTAAAATTCGATTGAGAATTGCGCGCATTAACAGCTATTTGCAGGAAAACATTTCCGGAATGACCACCGTGCAAATTTTCAATCGCGAGAAAAAGAACTTTGACCGGTTTATGGAATTGAATAATTCCTACAAGGAAGCTCATCTTGAAACCATTCGCTATTATGCCATCTTTTTCCCGGCCATAGAAATTATCAGTTCGCTTGCACTTGCGCTCATTTTATGGTATGGCGGAATTAAGATAATCGATCATACTTTAACGCTGGGTATTGTTGTCGCGTTCGTTCAGTATTCCGAGCGATTTTTTCAGCCCATCCGCGATTTGTCGGACAAGTATAATATCATGCAAGCGGCAATGGCTTCCAGCGAACGTATTTTTAAATTGCTGGACACCCCGGAACAAATCATGGTTCCCGAAAATTATCTTCCTCTCCCTCCTGCCAAAGGAGAGATAGAATTCAGAAATGTAACTTTTTCTTACAATGGTACCGATAATGTATTGAAAAACGTATCATTTAAAATCAAACCGGGAGAAAAAGTCGCGGTCGTCGGCGCAACAGGTGCCGGAAAAACTTCACTCATCAGCCTGATCACAAGAATGTACGAACCTACGCAGGGAAAAATTTTGATGGACGGCGTTGATACCTCGCGCTTAAAAGTCCGGGAGCTGCGGCGAAGAATTGGTGTCGTACTGCAGGATGTATTCATTTTTTCCGGTAACATTGAGGACAATATTCGTCTCGGCAACCAGGACATTTCTTTTGAAGAGGTTGTTGAAGCGGCAAAAAATGTGAATGCGCATAAATTTATTGAAAAGCATTCTCATAATTACCGGCACAAGCTGAGCGAACGCGGCAGCAATCTCTCGGTCGGACAAAAGCAACTTTTATCCTTCGCCCGTGCGCTGGCCTTCAAACCGGAAATTTTAATTTTAGATGAGGCAACTTCAAGTGTTGATACGGAAACGGAGCACTTGATCAGCGATGCAATTAACAAACTGATGGAGTTTCGGACGTCATTAATCATTGCGCACCGCCTCTCGACCATACAGCACGCAGACTGGATTTTAGTGCTGCATAAAGGCGAAATCAGGGAGCGGGGAACCCATCAGGAATTGCTAAAGCAGGGCGGGATTTACTATCGTCTATACCAATTACAATTCAACAAATGA
>JAADGR010000245.1:0-6865 GCA_013152225.1 Calditrichota bacterium | reverse complement strand
GTGAACGACGAGGGGCCATGCGAATAAAGTTCTTGAAGCAAAAAATTATTTTACCAACAATTGTGCTGGGAATTCTTACCCCCCTGTGTCCGATAATTTCCGCAAAAAAATATCCGGTTAATCTGAAAAAAGTTGCCATTGCTTACCGTACCAGTGCAGAAAAAATAAAAATCGACGGCAAACTGGACGAGAAAATATGGAACCGCCTGCCGGGCATCTCAAATTTTATTCAACACGAACCCGAAGAAGGGGAAATAGCCTCACAGAAATCATTTGTGCAGATAGCCTATGACAATGATGCTTTGTACATTGCTTTTCGTGCCTACGACTCGAGCCCAAATTCCATTAAAAAATATCTGACACGCAGAGATCGGGATTCGCCTTCCGATTGGGTGGGCTTTGCAGTGGACAGCTACCATGACCGCAGGACGGCCTTTGCCTTCCTGGTAAATCCTGCAGATGTTAAAATTGACATACGACTCTCCAATGACAACGTTCAGGACTTGAACTGGGATGCGATCTGGGATGTAGCGACGCATATTTATTCCAATGGCTGGGTAGCAGAATTCAGGGTTCCCTATAATCAACTTCGTTTTCCAAAAGAGGATTCTTTATCGTGGGGTTTTCAGGCAATGCGGGTCGTATCCAGAATCAACGAAACCTCTTACTGGAGTCCCAGACCCAAAGATGCCGCCGGATTTGTTTCTTTGTTCGGCACGCTTGAAGGACTGAACAGGGTAAACAACGTGGAGGCACTGCAAATCCTGCCTTATGCCATGGCCACCAGTCATAACAAACCGCCTTCGGAAAGACATGCCAATATTCAAAATCCGCTAAACACCTATGATATCGGTGGTGAGATCAAATATCCATTCCCAAACAATTTAACCCTGGACTTGACAATAAACCCGGATTATGGCCAGGTCGAATCGGATCCATCGGAATTCAACTTGACGGCATACGAAACTTATTTCGATGAAAAACGACCCTTCTTTTTGGAAGGCAGTAATCTTTTCAACTATAAAGTCGGCATTGGCATGGGTCGAATGGCCGGGGGACACTTGTTTTATTCGCGCCGGATCGGTCGTATTCCGCACACGCGACTCAGCAACAGTCCCGAATTCGGTGTGGAACAACCGCCGTCGACAACAATTCTCGGGGCAGCGAAGATCAGCGGGCGTACAAAAAACGGCTGGTCTATCGGCATTTTGAATGCAATGACAAAGGAGGAACAAGCGACAATCTATGAAGCAAATACAAAACGCCTGCAAGTGGTCGAACCCCTGAGCAATTATTTTGTCAGCCGAATCCAGCGCGACTTTAACCAAGGCAGAACAGTGCTGGGCGGCATGGCAACCAATGTTTACCGTCAACCCGGAAGCGATCTGGCAAAAACTTTACCCCGGACGGCAACGACAGGGGGAATTGATTTGACGCACAAGTGGGAGCATCATACGTACGAATTCAATCTTTCTGTCATGGGAAGCCAAGTTACCGGCGATACCCTTGCCATGCAAAGAGAACAATTATCTTCGGCCCGATATTATCAAAGGCCCGATGCGGAACATTTGAAATACGATCCCCAACGGACATCTCTTGCCGGATTTGCCGGCCGCTTTAATTTGCGCAAAGTCGGTACGGGACATTGGAAATGGGCCGTTGGCGGCGTCACCCGTAGCCCGGGATTTGAGATCAATGACATCGGTTATATGCAGACCGCGGATTTTAATTCTTTTTTTGTTTGGTTGGGCTACAATGAATACACTCCCGGAATTATACTGCGAACATACAGCGTTTCGTCCAAAGCATGGAAGTATTTTGACTATTCTGCTACAGCTATCGGAAATGGCGTTCAGTTCGCCCTGTCTGCGCAATTCATAAACTATTGGAGTTTTCAACTCTGGCTTACCAGGAACCAACAAAATCTCGACACAGGATTGTTACGCGGCGGGCCGGCTTTTCTCCTTCCCGCTCATACAAGTATATTTTATCAACTGCAGACGGACAACAGAAAACCCCTGCAAATCACTCTGAAAAGTATGTATGAAAAATGGGAGAGCGGGTTTTCTTCATGGTCGCTCTCTCCCACTGTTTTGGTAAGACCCATTGGACGATTCGACTTTTCAGTTTCACTCAACTATGCATCAGGAATAAACGATCTGCAATATATTCCTCTGTCAACAAAATTTCTAAATAACAATTACGTTTTGGGACGCCTGGACAGAAGCATTTTTTATTCGACAATAAGAGCGAATCTGACTCTCACACCAAATTTAACATTACAATATTACGGAATGCCCTATATTACCGTCGGTCATTATTTAAAATTTCACACGGTAAAAGACCCGAGAGCGCCCGTTTACAGAGATAGAATCCAGGATGCCGCAGTTCCCTGGAACAATGATTTTAACTACCGCCAATTCAAATCGAATCTGGTTTTGCGCTGGGAATACAAATCAGGCTCTACCTTCTACTTTGTTTGGTCTCAGGGCATAACGAGTTTTGAACAGTACGGTCAATTTAATTTTGCCGATGATGCACACCAACTTTTCAATTCACCCTCGGAAAACATTTTCCTTGTTAAAATCACTCGCTGGTTAAATTTTTGAAAATTCAAGAGAAATGTATGAAACTTGCCTACGCGATTTTAATGTCTTGCTTCATTGCCATACCTGCTTTTTCTTTCACTCCGGCAAATAATGCAGATGATGCAGAACGCATCACTTTCCCAAGAAGTTTGGACAATTATCACGACGAGGAACTGCCAAGCCTTGGTTCGATACTTTTGCATCGAATAAAGCAAGAACCGTTCAACCTCATTGGCAGCATCATTTTTCTTTTCGCGATACTGCACACTTTTTTTTCCGGAAAATTTACAGCAATCGCTCAAAAATGGGAGCATAAATACGAACTCAAAATTAAAGAAGGAAAAGTACCAAAGGATTCTGTTCATTTCGGTGCGGAAATAATGCATTTCCTTGGGGAAGTAGAAACTGTTTTTGGAATATGGGCAATTGTCCTGTTTGCCTCCCTCGCACTTTTTTTCGATTGGCATACTGCAATCTATTACATCGCGCACAAAGTTAATTATATCGAACCGATGTTTGTTGTAGCGATCATGATTTTGGCGGCCACACGTCCCATAATAAAACTGTCGGAATCTCTCATGCGGAAAATCGCGACCCTTTTCGGCGGGACGCTGAGCGCCTGGTGGATGACGATTCTGACTATTGGCCCGATTTTAGGTTCATTCATCACCGAGCCGGCAGCAATGACAATTTCGGCGCTGCTCCTGGCCAAAAAATTTTATGATTTAGAACCAAGTTACAATTTAAAATATGCTACCATTGGCTTATTATTTGTCAACGTTTCCGTTGGCGGAACACTGACACATTTTGCGGCCCCACCGGTTCTCATGGTTGCCGCTCCCTGGCATTGGGATCTCGGTTTTATGGTATCACATTTTGGTTGGGAAGCATTTGTAGGAATATTAATCTCCAACTCTTTATATTTCTTTATTTTTAGAAAAGAATTTGCGCAATTACAGGGGAAATATAGAATTATCCAAATCAAAGAACAAATTCAAAATAAGTATCTGAAACGCAGCTTTTTCAGATTGGAACTGGAAAAAATGGAACACATTGTTTCCAATGAACTTGGTTTTACAGAAGAATTATCAAAAAAATATCAGGAAATAAAAACAGCAATTAAAGCGACGTTAGACAGAAAGGTTGAAAAAGAAAAATTAGACAAAGAACTTTTTAATGAGGCATTTGAACAGAGATTTGAAGAACTTCGACTCCGCGAGATGAGAAAGACATTACCCGGCCTGCTGCCAAGCGAAAAAAGACCGCCGTTTATCGATCCCCAGTGGGATCAGAGAGAAGACAGCGTGCCGACGTGGATAACAATCGTACATGTCCTCCTTATATTCTGGACGGTGCTAAACGCCCATTATCCTGCATTATTCGTCGCCGGTCTTTTATTTTTCCTCGGTTTTGCCCAGGCAACAGCACCGTTTCAAAACCGAATCGATTTGCAGCCGGCAATCCTGGTCGGATTTTTCCTGGCCGGACTCGTCATCCACGGCGGTGTTCAGGGATGGTGGATAGAACCGGTTCTCAGCCGCCTCTCGGAAATACCGCTCATGCTCGGTTCAACCATATTAACTGCTTTTAACGATAACGCGGCCATAACGTACCTGTCCACCCTTGTGCCGAATTTTTCGGATTCTTTGAAAATTGCAGTTGTCGCCGGCGCCGTAACCGGCGGCGGCCTGACGATCATCGCCAATGCACCAAATCCTGCAGGTCAGTCCATTTTAAAAAAATATTTCGAGAATGGCGTCTCTCCAGTAGGATTATTAAAAGCTGCAATCATTCCAACAACTATTATGTTTCTTTGTTTTGTTTTGTTGAAATTTTACTAGTTCAAGTGTTACCAATAAACATATATTTCCCTTGCAATTTATCAATGAAAATCTTACCATCATAACTCAAAGAGACCTTCAAATACCCGCAAGGTAAAACGTCATCATTTGCTTGCATTATAGAAATATTTTTTCCGCTGGTTACGACGTCAATAAAAAAAGGATCTCAAATAGATGAATTCAACTATAGAGTCACTTTCCTTGATCAACCGGGGTATCAGAAATTATTTTACAAATCGCCCATTGAGCATTTCCCTTGAAGTTACTTACTCGTGTAATGCCCACTGTAAACATTGCCATTTGGGAGGTATCATAAAAGATGAAGTGACGGTACCGCCTGAACGATACGGTGAGATATGCCGCCAGATTCAACCGGTCGTCGCCCAGGTCTCAGGTGGCGAACCATTGCTGCGCAAAGATTTGGTAGAAATTATCAAAGCGCTGCACAGGCCCAATCGCGCTCCCGTTGTCGTAATAACCACCAATGCTGCCCTACTGACAAAGGAAAAATATTATGCACTCCGTGAAGCAGGAACGGATCAGTTTTCGGTTTCCATGGATTATCCTGATGAACGACATGATGAATTCCGCAGAATCCGCGGCCTGTTTGGCAAAATCGAAAAACTGATAAACGAACTCAAAGAAGAAAATGAAAAGGCAATTACACTGAGTTGCGTTGTACAAAAAGATAATTTCCGGGATCTACCCAAAATCGCGGAATTGGCTCAGAAATGGGGCGTGCGGATCAATTTTAGCACTTATACCTGGCTGCGTACCAATGATAAAAGCTATATGCTCACCAGAGAAGATTTGCCCGAGTTTAGAGAAATTGTAAAAAAACTTTTGTCTTTCAAAAAAAGAAACAAGAATTTCTTTGCGTCGGAATATGTTTTCAACCGAATGATTCGCTTCTTTGAAGAAGAGACCATTCCCGGTTGTCGTGCGGGAGATCGTTTTTTCATTGTTAACCCGGATGGCCGAATTTCTCCATGTGGTCTATTCCTGAACCGCTACAAGAGTGTTCGGGAAATGAAAAAGGATTTCGTTAAAACGAATACCTGTGGAGATTGCAACACAAGCATCCGTGCTAATTGTGAAAAACCGATGAAATATCTCGTTCTGGACAATATAAAAAGAAATTAGCACTAAAAATTTGTGCGGCTAAGCCTTTCGGCAAGTAATTACCAATCATCAGGTTATGTAATACACAGAGGTAGTGATGGAAAAGATTCTAATCAAATTTGAAAAATGCATCGTCTTGGTGCTGCTAATAATGATGATGCTGGCTATCTTGATATCCACCATTGAACTCGGAATACTTTTAATACAGCAGTTTTTGCATCCCCCTCGTTTTCTTTTGGATATTAATGAACTGTTAGAAGTATTCGGCTTTTTCCTGCTGGTGCTCATCGGGCTCGAACTATTGAAGACCGTCCAAACATACCTGGAGAATGACGAAATTCATGTCGAAGTCGTTTTTCTGGTTGCCATTATCGCCGTAGCAAGAAAAATCATCATTTTTGATTACAAAAGCCTGACTCCCCAGATGCTGCTTAGCATTGCAGCGATTCTATAGCATTGCAGCGATTCTATTTGCCCTTTCGGCCGGTTTTTACCTGGTAAAGAAAACTTTTTTGCCTCCAACAATCGGAAAATTTAAAAACCCCACTCAGCCAGATATTTCGAACGACAAAAAGACAGAATTCCCGCCCCACAACAGTTAAGCCACGCACCCTTTAATTCATAAAATGAAAAATAAAACCTTCAAAATTCGCGCTGCCATTGTAATCTTTGAGATTGGAATTATCCTTTTTTTATTAATCGTGTGGATGAGTTCCAAATCTATCAGGGAAAGCAAAAGCCTGTGGATTCTCTTTCTCTATAATTTCCCCTCTCAATTCCTGATTGCCATCGTACCGCACGAACCTGTTTTTCTTTTTTACAGCAAATTCTACGCGCCTCTTACTGTTACTGTTGTTGCAACAATCGGAACCGTAATAACCGAATATCTTAATTATTCCATTTTCGGTTTTTTTGCTGAATTCAGGCCGGTACAAAAATTCAAGAATGGCCGGGTTGTACAAAAAATACTCCTTTTATTTAAAAAAGCACCCTTTAGCGCTTTATGGATTGCCGGCATTTCCCCGATACCGTTTTATCCCTTTCGTTTTATGGTGGTATTATCCGATTACCCGTTGTGGAAATATTTGCTCGCCGTCCTTACTTCCCGTTTCCCGCGTTTTTACCTGTTTGCCCTGGCAGGTCGCGCCATTCAGTTACCGAATTATATTTTAATCACCTTTTTCGGCGCAATAACGGTTGTGTTGTATGTACCGCTGATAAGAAAGTTACGGAAGAAGAAGCAACTTCAGCAAACGTCCTTACAAAAACAGGAAAAAATTTTGGACGTTGTTGAATCTGAACAATCGTAAACAT
>JAADGR010000019.1 GCA_013152225.1 Calditrichota bacterium | reverse complement strand
CAGAAAAAAATATGGATTCGAGCACAGGAGTCGTTTCATTGACTGTGAACACGTTCTTTCATGCGCATCATTAATTTTGTCTCTTGAGAATAAAGTATTATATCAATACATTGGGGAGTTTGGTATTAAGAATCAGATGACATTCGAAAGGAATCAAATTGCCTTTCATTGGTGAAATATCGGCGCTTAGCGGCGCCTTTTTATGGGGAATGACAGCCCTTCTGTTCGAATGACAGCCCTTCTGTTCGAAGAGGCCGGAAAACGTATCGGCGCTTTTCCGACAAATCTTTTGCGCATTCTTTTGGCAAGCATTTTCCTGTGTACGACTTTGTTCTTCATGACCGGAGAATTTTTACCTCTTCAAGCAACGCATGCTGAAATTTTCTGGCTGGGCGCGAGCGGTATCGTCGGCCTGGCTATCGGAGACGGTGCCCTGTTCATCAGTCTCGTTATACTCGGCCCACGGCGGGCGACGCTGCTTCTGTCACTGGCACCACCGATCACTGCTACACTCGCCTGGTTTCTTTTAGGCGAAAGGATCGATCTCGCAGCTATTTTCGGCATTGCTGTTACTGTGTGGGGGATATTCTGGGTGGTGAACGAAAGACACGTATCAGAAAAAACGCGGGGATCAAAAACAAAAGGGGTTATTCTGGGAATCATTTCCGCACTGGGACAGGCCGTGGGACTTGTACTGGCCAAACAGGGTTTTTCAAACGGAATCGATCCGCTCTCTGCGACGATTCTCAGGATGCTGCCGGCCGCGGCCACTCTTTGGATATTCGCCCTGCTGACAAAACAGATCAGACCGATTATGCACGCATTTAACGACAAAAAGGCCATATTCGCCACGCTCGGGGGTTCAGTTGTCGGCCCCTACCTCGGCGTGTGGCTCGCCAATGTAGCGGTAAAATACACCGAAACCGGAGTCGCCTCCACTCTTCTTGCCACTGTTCCCATTCTCGTCATTCCCATGGTCATCATTGTGCGAAAAACAAAACCATCGGCGCGCGCCGTTACCGGAGCAATCATCGCTGTGATTGGGGTTGCATTGTTGTTCCTGCGTTAGCCTGGACGCAGGGCGCCAACCGGCATTCCGCCGCAGGAGCGGTAGAACGAGAAAAAGCCTCCTATCAGCATCCCCATGCAGGAGCCGTGGGACAAGAAGATAAAAAGAAAAAAGGCGGTCAAAAAATAAAACCGCCTTTTTTATTATGCTAAAAAATATTCCCGTTTCCGGTCTCCCTTCTCCGGTTTCCATTTTCCGTGCTCTTCCCCTTGCGGGAAACTTTAAAGCAATGAGTATAAAACCGTCAATCCCGCCATAACAATAGAAACCATACTCATCAATTTAATCAAAATATTCAAACTCGGGCCAGCCGTGTCTTTGAACGGATCACCTACGGTATCACCAATAACAGCGGCCTTATGAGCTGTCGATCCTTTGCCACCCAGAACACCGCTTTCAATATATTTTTTCGCGTTATCCCAGGCACCACCGGAATTCGCCATGAAAATAGCCAGTACAAATCCCGTGGACAAGGCCCCGACTAACAGACCCATAACCCCGGCAACGCCGAATAAAAGCCCCATGACGATGGGCGCAATGATTGCAAGAAAAGAAGGCAGCATCATTTCGTGCTGTGCGCCACGCGTGGAAATTTCCACACAACTGGCATAATCGGGATCAGCCTTGCCTTCCAGAATACCTTTTATTTCGCGGAACTGGCGTCTCACTTCATCTACCATCTTTGAAGCAGCACGCCCCACAGCGGTCATGGTTAGTCCACAAAACATGAAGGCCATCATCGAACCGATGAACATGCCCATTAGAACTTTGGGGTTCATGAGGTTAACATGATAGTATTCCATAAAATTGTTCAAGGTTGCGTGAGATGTCGGGACAGAGCCGCCGGCCAGTTGCAGCGTCGTGTGCCCTATTCTAATCAAGCCGACTTTGATTTCTTCAATATAAGAAGCCAAAAGTGCCAAACCGGTAAGCGCAGCCGAACCAATAGCAAACCCTTTGCCTGTTGCAGCGGTTGTATTCCCCAGCGAATCCAGAGCATCGGTACGGCGTCGAACCTCTTCTCCCAGGCCGCTCATTTCCGCATTTCCACCGGCGTTATCGGCAATCGGGCCATAGGCGTCCGTTGCCAGCGTAATACCCAGCGTTGAAAGCATGCCGACAGCAGCGATACCGATTCCGTAAAGTCCCATGCTGATATTTTGCAAATCCCACCCGGCTGCAAACATAAAGGCGAGGATCGTACCGAGCACGATGGTCAAAACAGGAATTGCCGTGGACAACATTCCGGTTCCCAAACCGGAGATAATTACTGTTGCAGGTCCTGTTTTAGCACTCTCCGCGATGCTGCGCGTGGGTTTATAAGCCTCGGAAGTATAATACTCTGTTGATTTGCCGATAATAATTCCCGTAACCAGCCCGGAAACAATGGACAACCAGATGCCCCACGGGTTCGGTAATCCCAACCAAAGAAGAGCTCCGAGGGAAAATATTACAATCAGAATAGAACTTAAATTAATGCCCCGGCCAAGCGCTCTAAGAAGCTCTTTTTGTGTCGCGTCTTCTTTGGTACGAACGGCAAAGATTCCGATAATAGACAGAATTGTTCCTGTTGCAGCAATCAGCATCGGAGCCAAGACACCTTTTAACTGGATTGCAGCTCCCTGGCTGAGAAAAGCTGCCGCGCCCAGGGCCGCTGTTGCGAGAATCGAACCGGCATAGGATTCGTACAAGTCGGCACCCATGCCGGCAACATCACCAACATTGTCGCCCACGTTATCGGCAATTGTTGCCGGGTTACGCGGATCGTCTTCCGGGATGCCGGCTTCCACTTTGCCGACAAGATCAGCGCCAACATCTGCAGCTTTTGTAAAAATGCCTCCGCCAACACGTGCAAACAGTGCCTGTGTTGAGGCGCCCATACCGAATGTCAGCATGGTCGTGGTAATGATGACCATCTTGTGCGTAATGTCTGCTTCTTTTATGAAAAAATGAAGGACTAAAAACCATATCGAAATATCCAGCAAAGCCAGGCCCACAACAACAAGTCCCATCACCGCACCACTGCGAAATGCGACTCGCAAACCATTGTTCAACGATTTTCGCGCTGCATTGGTGGTACGAGCAGAAGCATAAGTGGCGGTTTTCATGCCAAAAAAGCCGGCTAAACCGGAAAAAAAGCCACCCGTTAAAAAAGCAAAGGGAACCCAGCCATTTTGTACTTTGAAAATGGCCATTATTGTAAAAAGAATAGTAAGACCGATAAATACCAAGCCAACAACTTTATACTGCTGCTTGAGATATGCCATTGCTCCTTTACGAACATGGCCGGCAATTTTTACCATTCTTTCGTTTCCCTCACTCTCGCGCATTATCTGTTTAAAAAATACATAGGCAAAAATGAGTGCGAGAATTGAGGCAAACGGTATAACCCAAAAAAAGTAATTAAACATTTTTCATCTCCAATTGCGTCTTGATCTTCTTCAAAAACTTTCTGTTAGCGAGTCAGTTGCTCAAAATCCGAATCCCTGGGTAAGCGCGGAACGCCACCAGGCATAATGCTTGCCTTCAAGCTCCTTTAACGATGGAAAAGGATAGAAGAAAAATTCTTTTTGACTACCGACAAAAAAGCCGTTTTTTACTGTTCTATACAAAATGTCGCGAAACATATAACGAATCACCGTTTTCGTCGGCTTTTCAGGATGTTCCTGCAGGCCGACAAGGCAATCGCGCAAATGATCAATATTAGGATAGGGTAAATTATCTGTCGTCGCCTTGATCGGGTCAGTCGCCAGACCATTCAGTTGCAATTCCGTAAAAACAAGTTTTGGAACTGAAACGGGCTGCGCTGTATCCGTTACATAGTGACAAAAATCAAGGGGATTGAGATTGCTGGCGATTCGAGGTGAGACAGGAGTTGTTTCCTGATAAAGATGCAGTTGCTTGTCCTGCTCGGGTTGATATTCCTGTTTTTCTATGCTCAGAACGCGTCCGTCGTCAGTGACGAGATAAAGATTCTTCAAAGCGCTCAATGGCAAGTGCTCCAGGACGCGGTAGATTGAAAGATAAACTGAACGCTTTGGCTGCCCGTCCGGGTGGGGAACACAGCGTTTTTCGATATCTTGCAATGGGAAATAATCACTTTTGAAATCAGGGTCGATTTCAAAAAAAATCGCCTGACCTCGCGTTCGTTTCTTTGTACCGACCGCATAATAATTTCCAAATTCTTCGGGCGGCAGCATTGAAGCAACGAGAGATTCAGGTAAAAGCGAAAGGTATAAATATGTTTTCATAAGACGGCCCTCTCCTCTCTACAGGCTTTAAATGAAAGAATATATTTGAACCGGTTCATTTTTTTGAGCGCAAATATAGCACAAATTACAATGAATGTCAATAAAGAAGTCGGGTGGAAAGAGTAAAACTCCAATTTTATTGCCCTGTAAAACCTCAGTCACGGGTGGATAAGATAAGATTCTGAGAGCAAAATAAAGAATATCCTAACAATAGAATAAAGCAAGGTTCCTGAACGTGTGCTTTATTGGCGCACGGGGCATCAAATGGCTGTGCGAAAAGGCGATTGGAAACTCGTTCACACCGGCAAGAATCCGGACGAGGGGGCCGACGAACTTTATAATCTGGCCGTTGATCCGGATGAAAGAAAAGACCTGGCGCAACAAAACACGGCCAAAGTGAAGGAACTGAAAAATGAACTGACAGCACAATTTGATATGGACGCATAAATTTTAAAGTAAATCATTGGACTGGCATAATCATTTCTTTAAACCTGACCCCTGTTTTTTCCAGTTCATTCAGAACCGGTTGATAGATTTCCGGTATGACCGGAATGTGCACCCCGGAAATGTTGATGACTCGGTCCAGAATCAATTTCGATGCAATTGCGGCGGGCAGGCTGACAGTGCGTGCCATGGAAGAATCGCCGTTTGCAATACCATAATCAATAAGCAGAGACGTGATGTGTTCTTTTTTCCCGTTGGGAAAATCGGCAATAAAATCATGCTGCATGACGACCATATCTCGTTCGCCTTTTTTGTAGGCCATTTTTTCGAGCATGCGCGCAGTGAGCACATCGAGCAAGGTAGGCGGCTCAGCCATGACCTTGTCGTTGCTGAACAATCCCAGCCATTCCAGACGCTGCATGATGGCGGAATCCATTGAGATATTTAAAAATGCCGCTGTTTTTTCTTGCAAAGCGTCATCATTTTCGGCATTGACAAGCGATGCTGTCATGTCAGCATACGTCTTTCCCACGAGTCCCGGGTTCACATCTTCATTAAGAAAACCGAGTTCTACAATTTTTTCAAGCGTTTCGCACCACCCCGGATATCGAAGCGTGCCCCTGAAAAGTGTCTCAATGTTTTTAAAGCCGTATAAATCTTTGTACAGAATCGAGTCGCGGTTCGGGTAAACTTCAAGTTCGCCCAGTCCCTCGATAACTTTGGGCCAGTGGTTTTTAAATAATTCTTCGCCGGGAATTTTAATTTCTTTGCCGTCGCGTAAAAACTGTGCCGCATTCCTTCCGGCCATCAAAACGCCGCGGGGACTCCAGGAAAATTTATAGCCAAAGGGATTGTCGTTTGCTTCCGGTGCCGGCAAGCCTCCGGTGCAGGATTCAAATGAAATGACCCGGCCGCCTCTTTTTTCAATATCGTGAATGATTTTCATGGCGGATATATGATCGATGCCAGGGTCCAGTCCGATCTCGTTCAATAGCAGGATGCCCCTCTCCCGGGCACGAGCATCCAACGCCCTCATGGCATCGCTCACATAAGAAGTTGTAACAAGATGGCTTCCATATTTCAAACATAATTCAGCAACCCGGGCGTGAAAAGTGTACGGCAACAAGCTTATGGTGAGATCAGCATTGGCCATCACTTTTTCCAGTTTGGCAGTGTCATTGACGTCTAAATAAAGTGTCTTTCCCCGGGGATGACCATCCACAAGCACATTCGCTCTGTCAATGTTCAGACTTGTGACCAAAAGTTGAATGCCCTGCCGGGCCAGCAGGTAGCGTATCAATGGTTTTGCGACCAGACCCGCACCAAGGAGTAAAACATTTTGCATCAGATTTTCTTTTCCTTTGCACGATCGAGATATTCGCTTAAATAACGATAGGCGGGTGTTAGTTGTCCTTTATAAAGAATAGCTGCGCTCTTGATTTCCGGAGGAAAATTGCAATTTTGAAATTCCTGATCAAAGTCTGCGTTCACTATGCCGGGAATAAATGGCCACAACGCCTCACTGAATGCGGCAGAGGCGTCGCG
>JAADGR010000486.1 GCA_013152225.1 Calditrichota bacterium | reverse complement strand
GACAGAAGATCCAAAGCTTCTCACAAACAAGGAGGATGTAAAGAAGTGGAGTAAAAGCTACTATGATGTATATGGTATTGCCTCCCTTGTTAAAGCACTTGCACCTGATCGATATATGGAATTGCTCAGGTTCCACATTTATCAGCATGACTTTTACGACGAACTCGTAGCCTATTGCAAAAATAAATCGATTAGGAGCCGCGATCGCTCTAATTTAGACAGGCGGTACAGTTTACTCAAAGCTGTTGCTCGACTTTGTATTTCTCCCCTGGTTAATGCTATTGTTACCTTTAATTACGATGGTCTGCTCGATACCGCAATTGAGGCAGTTCGGGCTGAACGGAGCAGAACTGGTAAAAAGAGCGTAAATTCTCAGCGCAGCAGTAACCCTATGATCATACGAACCCATGGATATTTAAGCTCGCCCCACTCCATTTTCAAAGGTATAGATCAGGATGTCGTTTTGAGTCACGACGAATACTTTGAAATGCAAAGAGAACCTGAATCTATGGAAACCTCAACCCCACTTCATCTGTTGCGTAATTCGGCTGCTCTCTTTGTTGGAGCATCGCTCAAGGATTGGAACATGCTTAGACTTTTAGAGTACGCCAGTCCTGAACACGAAGGATGTGGCACATATTGTCTTCTTTCAGAAGAAGATATGGGAACTTTAAAGAATTTCGGGGATGAGGATTTAGGACGAGTAGCGATGCGGATGCATGCTACCTTGCTCAATTTTTTCGGAGTCAAACTGTTGTCTGCCGGAATACTCCGAGAAAATATACCAGAGGAAGTGGACTTGATCCGAGAAAGCTTGTTAAAGCCTATGGATGACGTCCGCTAATAGACTTTTAAATACTTGCAACGAACAGAGGATTAAAAAATAAATAGTGAGAGAAGATATGGCGAAAAAGCAATCGACGCAAAATAAAGTTCGACGAAATAGCAGTGATAAAACATTGATTGGCGTGTCTAATGATGAGATGAATATGCTGCTTCGCGGTGGTTTCGCTCTACCACATGATTTCAACTCCGGCCTCGTCGTTCTCATTAAAGGAAAGCCGGGTACTGGTAAATCAACGCTTGCGTTGCATCTTTTGGAGACTTTGAAAGCGAACACAAAGTGCGATAGGCGATTTTATTCTGTGGAACAGACCGAACGAGACATTCAGTACAAGGCTGCGACAATGCTTGTGGCTCAGGCCATTGAGGCGAGCGAAAGGAATAGACGCGAGAATGGGCAATTAATGCTGTCCTGCGACAAAGAACAATTTTTCGCTTACTTTGGCAAGAAGGGCATAGAGATTTCTGACAATTTCCAATTGGATGATTTGACTATTACACTCGAAGCCGCCGAAACAACGCGTTCTGGCGCGCCCCCCAAAAGAGAACGTGAGCTTTTAAAAAGGAATCGCATAGCAACCCAGCTAGCTAGTGATATACTATCTCAGATCGAAGGCTATATTGCTATCTATGTGCCGCAAAAAATTAGTCCGCCTGAAGCGCATACACCATTTCGCGAAGCGAGAAGCGATGTTGCAGAGGCTCACGATCTACTTGCCGGACTTGTGCGTGATTTTAAAACGGAAAATAGAGATCGTCGGCCTTTTGTCGTGGTTGACGGGCTCAGTGTTCTTTCGCAAGAAGACAGACGAGTGCTTCGTCTTGAAAGGCTCGTGGAAATTCTGCGTATGTCAAGCCAAATTGGTTTTCTTGTCTACGAACCATCCACTGATGAATCTGAAATTCTAGATCACCGCGTGGATATGGTTGTTGAGCTATCTGAGCATTTGATAGAGGATCCTATGGAGTATGTTGTGCACAATCTTTCGATCCGGAAATCTCGCTATCAAGCGACGGCTCTTGGGCGACATCAATTCAAGATTCGTACATCGGGCCTAGAGCTGTATCCCTCGATTCATTTTCAGGTACACAGGCCGCGTTATATGAATGATGAATATCACCGTGCCCTCGATGCTGTACGCCTTCGTGGAGAAACGAGGAATGGGAAAAGAAGGATTTCTTCTGGATCACTAATAGATCTTCTTGTTAATGGAGTAAAAGAAGGCGATTCTGTAGCGCTATTAGGACCCCGTGGAACATTCAAGACAGCGATCAGCTTGGATTTTCTTATTCGGGGAAGCTGGGGATGTCCGCGGGAGCATGGCACTGGCATAGAAGATGGTCTCCTTATATCACTCATAGACAATGCAGAGGATATACACCGCGGGCTATCTTGTCCCCTGGCAGATGAAACGAAAAAGTGCACGGACTGTTTTTCATCCGCGCTTGCACATATGTTCGCTTTTTACCAGCGTCCTGGTTTCATAACGCCGGCTGAATTTATGACTACCATTCGGCACCGAATCGTCTCAGATGAAAAATGCTATATACGTAGAATTGTCTTTTGGGATCTGACACAATTGGACTACCGGTTTCCTTTGTTTAGGAACGACACCATGTTTCTACCAGCGATGCTCGATTTGTTCAAAAGATATGGACTTAAATCTGTTTTTATGGGCGCAGGCAATGCACATTACACGGCTGCAGCATCTGCAATGGCTGACAATGTAGTGTTCTGTTGGCGAGATCGGCTGAATAAAAAGGATGATTCCAAGAATTCCACGGTTCAAAAGAAGAATGATTCCAAGAATTCCACAGATCAAGAGAAGGAGTTTTTGATGGTCTATGTGGATCGAACAGCGGGCAGAATTGGTAGAGAAGGACGCGCGCTGTATAAGCTTGAAATAGAAGGAAATAAAGTGAAACTTCCACAGTCTCGTGAAGAACTTGATGGTTCTATATGTAGTGCAGATGAGGCTTCAGAGTTTGATGTGACTTCCGAAACAGTCACACGGATAATTCAATTACAAGGAGTTTAATAGTACGCGAGATATTTTTACACCCAGGGAAGCGATTCTCAGGGCGATCTCAATAATGTTCCATTACTTCACAATGATCGAGATTTTGATCATTTAAATTACACAAAGGATTTAATACCTTCAAGTGAAATTAGTTATCATTTCCAGTTATACCATTTTTGCGCATTTTTGAGATATATTTTTTCCAGTACTTTACGAGGCAGATTCAGCCCGCGCACTTTTGTGTGCGTATTGTGAATGGTCACCAGGGAATCCGTGCTAAAGTATTTCCAGTCGTTCAGCCATATTTTATGCACCTTTTGAGAAAATGCCAGGGGATCCTGGTCCGCCTTAATGCCCTGATCCGAACCATACAAAAGACGATCTTGGTATTTGATGAATAGCTCACGCACCTCTGTTTGATCAAGGTATTGCAAATCATCAATTCGCTCGCCCATGTCAACCGCGGTATTGGGGTATTTATCCAGAAACTTGCCGAGCATTTCGGGGCTCGATTCCATGCTGGCCAGGTGACAGCCGACGTAACGAATGTGTGGATGCTTTTCCAAGAGATGTTCGACCGAGTGAATTTGATCCTCATAAGAAGGGTATTCGGGGTGCAGATACATGTGATACTCGGGGTGGTGGCTGTAGTACTCACGATCGCTTTCGGCAACCATTTTGTCCAACGGCAGCCAGCAATCCTTGGGTTCGCCGATGTGCGCCGTGAGTGTTTTGTTTTGCGATTCGATGTAATCAAAGATAGGATCGAATCGGGGGTTATCGATCATGATAAAATTGCCATCTCGATCTTTGTATTCCATCCCAATATCTTTCCACACCTTTACACCGGCTGCGCCTTTTTCAAAAGCGGAATGCAACCACTTGATTGTTTTTTCCTGCCAGTCGGGTTTGTCCCATCCTTGCATTGAAAATGCTGTTAAATACAGCAGGTCGTTGGGATGATGTTCCCATTGTTTTAAAATAAAGTTTTCCTGTTCCACCAGGTCATAGTGATCCGTCAAAATGCCGATGATTTTAAAATTGTCCTTGACCGCCTGATCCAAAAATTCCGGGCCGTTGTAGCGGATGTGAAAATGCGCATCGATCTTTGGAAGATCGGAAAACTGTATTTTTTTCTTTGCGCATCCGCTGGCAAAAAATAACATGAGCAAAGAAATAGTAATGATTTGATTTAATCTTTTCATGGTGTCCTCCCAAATTATAACGGTTCTTTAAAAAATTCAATCCGACTGGATAATCCGTGATCGAAATATGGCCGCGAAATAATCCATGCGTTTTCCACAGGCACTGCGGAAATCCAGTAAAGATCATCAAATTCCGCTGAACGCCAGTGGGGGAAATCTGCATCACAAACTTTCCAATATTCGTCGCTGTGAACGATAAATTTCTTCTCCGGGATTTCAAACCAAACATTCACGGCAGCTTTTCCTTTTGGAACGTAATTTCGAACTTGAACAGCGATAATGTTTTCACCTTCTCGCAAATGCTCCGAAACATCCCACGCTTTAACCCGTTCATTTTCGACGATACCGGACAGGGTTCTGCGCGCAACTACCTGGCCGATTTCATGCTCATTCACCCAAACTTTTGCATGGGAATCTGCGATCAATTGCAAATACGCTTTCCCGGGGATGCTGTCGAGGTGGATCTTTTTTCTGAAAAACAAACGCGGAACCTCCACATCTGCTTCTTTTGCTTTTGGATGAGAAATAAAAGGTGCCGGCAGTTGTCCGTCAAAAAAACTTTTCCCGTTTGTGAGGGTATCCTTTTTAATGAGCAGAATGGTTTGCACTCGATCCATCATATCGAGAATGTAATGCAAATTTTCACGACGATTGCTTCGCATCCAAAGGGATTCGTATTTTGATTTTATTTCCACAAGATCATTTGCCAGAGCTTGCATCAATTTTTGTAAAAGCAGGATGTTTTCTTTTCTTCCTTCATGCTCCACAGAATATTTTTCAGCTTGATAGAGTTTTAATTTCATTTGATTCAGTCTTCCGATCCAGCCATACATTTCACTGCACAAGTTTAAATAGTCCAAATGTGCACTGTTTCGCAAAGCCAGGGATTGCAACCGCTTCAACTCCTCGTTCAATCGTCGGGTGAAATGATCGAGTTCAAAGCTGCGGCGAATCGTTTTTGTCCGGTCTTTTATCTCGTAAAACGGGTTGGCAAAAAAGTTGTCAATGTCATAGTATTCGGCAAGTTTACTGAGAATATGATAGGCATTGGAAAATCCCGGGTCATCACTGCCGTAAAAATCCCTGAAAAAATGTTTTTCAAAATGATCAATGTCCGTTTCTCCCGGATTCCATGCACAAGCGGCCGCATAAGCATAAGGATAGTAAATCAGTTCGCGAAGATTCGCGCCGCCGAAATCACCCCAGTTGGACGTGATGGCGCCGATTGCGCCGTTCTCCCATCCGTCTCGTGTGAATTGGTCAATATTTGCCGTGGCCTCGGTTAAATCGGGAAAGATGCGGCTCCAGTTTTGCACGCCGGGCGAGACAATAAACGGCTGCCCTGCTTTTCTGAAAATTTCTGCAGACGGGTAATGTTCTTCCGCTTCATAATGCCAGTCAAACATGACAAGGTTTTTTGGGATTTCGTTCAGGATGGTCGGGTATTCGAGTACAATGTCGCCGTACATCATGATCTTTTTGTTATGTTTTTGCAGGATGTCGATCACACGACGATAATGTTTCGCGTGCACACTGGCAATGCCGTGGCGTTCTGCATTCCGCCGACTCGCGCCTTTGCCGACATCGAAAGATTCATCCGCACCCATATTAAAAAAAGCGGAACGGAAAACAGGCACGATCTCATCCAGCACTTTTTCCAGAAACAGGTACGTTTCTTCTCTTGTTGTATCCAAAGAAGCGGCTCCCGGAAAATCGCCAAGATGAAGGTATTCCTCCTGAACAAGCAGGTTTTCATAATGGCCAAGCGTCTGAAAAATGGGTATAATTTCGACATGATATTTTTCGGCATAATCCTGAAGTGCAATGCATTCCTGAACAGAAAGAGCGCCGCGGTTTTTGCCAATGGACGGATAGCTTTTGAATCGGAACAGGTCCTCGATGTAAGGCATGTAAATATTCATTTTGTAATGCGCCAGAAAACGGATAATAGCCTGAAAGTTCTCCATGGTTGAAACCTGCCCGCGGCTGATATCGTCCGTTACGCCGCGCATTTCAAACTCCGGCCAGTCGGCAATGGCGAGAGCCGGCAAAA
>JAADGR010000372.1 GCA_013152225.1 Calditrichota bacterium | reverse complement strand
TGATCATTGAGTAAATGATTCCACCCTTTAATCCAATTTTATATGATTTTTCTTCTTCAATTTTCCCTTTACTGAATACTTGCCGTTTATAATTCTGATTTAGTGAAAAAATCGATTGACTTTTTATTTTAGCATACGATTTTTGCACAAGCAAAAATACAGCTATGTGTAGTAAAATTGACGATATATAGATGCGAGATGAATATTTGATAACCATAATTATTAACTCCTGTACATTTTTGTGAATTGCGCATCGGCGGATTGAATGCGGCTGCTTCATTGGGAACAGGTAAGTTATCCCAGGCGCTGATTGCACAATAACCGTACGGCTTATTGTCAAAACTAATTTCATATACATATACAAACGGACTTCCACTTAGATCATGAAATACAGTTGGCATCTCTGCAAGCGTTGCGGTTCGCCAATTTGCATAAATCGGTTTTAACGAATTGAAAACGTTATTTGCTGTAACGTTGCTCTGTTCAATGGTTATTAACTTTTGCGAGTAGAGGGAAGAGAAAGAAAATACGAGACTTAAGAATATATATGTTAGTTTTTTATGCATAACAACACCCTTTCAAAGTCGTTAAAATTAAAATTTCTTCGAAAATAGTTTATATGTCAGACCGAACCGGAATTCAACTGCTTTTTTTCCAAATGCAAAGAATGTACTGAAAACCCCTTCACCCAGTTCGATTTCGTCATGAATATAGTCGGGAGTATATCCGGTTTTGAAAAACAGTGCTGTCTGGGCATTTAGGCTGTGCCCAATACCCAGGTAAATGAACATGTTTCGGCGCCGAAACCTTCTATAAAGTTCCCCATAATTAATACCACCATAATCAATAACACCTAACAAATCATTCATAAGCCAGCTATATTCAGTTGTCATTGTAACAAATAATCGATTTTTTTTTAAAAACTGACTTTAATCTGAACCGGAAGCGTCCAGTAATTTAGCCGCACAATCGCTTTAGATCCACCAGGGGGACTAAACAGGACATATTGTGTTACATTAAAATTCAGGCTTTTCGCGCCAATCCCGGCAGCAAGTGAAATCCGTCGGTGTGAAATTTCAAGACAGGCATTCCAGTTATACCCTGGTTTATAGCCCATCCGATAATCAATATCATCTTTGCCAAGCCATTTTTTTGCAACGATGCGGCTGGTATTGACTCCTCCTTCGATGACGAATCCAATGGAGTCCGACTTTTTAACTCCAATTCAGATGATTGTGAAAATAAAGGGGTTGTTACCAGCATGAAAATGAATACGTTACAACAAATTCGATTACAATACATAATTATTAATTCCTCAAGTTAGTAAAGTAAGGGTGTGAACCAGAACTATAAACTTGAAGCCCCAATGGCGGGCTGCGATTGGTTGCAAAAACCATTTCTACTTGACTTTCCCCATAGAAATCAGCAAAATATGGTCAGCACACAAGACTGTAGTTATCCATGTTTAATAAAAATCGATTTTTATTATTTATCCATTAAAAAAGCCCAAACATCTCCTGCCATCTCTTATTAAAAAAGGAGTCAGGAGTTATTCAGGCTTTTTCGCTACTCTAATCGAAGTTCCGCATTCGTTTTGCCCTGGCGGGAGATTCATCCACAGGTTATTCCACGAATTTACTTCGACCCCTATGTCTGTCCGCAAGGTAGACCAAAAAAAGCATTTATGTCAAGTGTTATTTAAAGAAATCGTAAAAATTTTCGTATCTTCCAATAAAATAAAGCATCTTCTAGTCAGACATTTCCTATGCTTTCTGTCTAAATTATGCCGCTCTTTGCCCAGTCCCTAAGTTATTTAAATCCTTTGCGCTATTTTACGATTGTCATACGGGAAATTTTTATCAAATGGGCGCGTCTGAATCAGTTGTACCGGCAGGGTCTTGCTTTGGTGATTTTCAGTGGGGTGATTTTTTCGTTTGCGATGTTGAGATTTCAGCAGAGGATAAAATAATTTCCATCTCATACCGCCGGTCTCCGGCGGCATGTTTTACCTGACGCTCTGCGTCCTGTGTCGGTACTTGACGCAGAGCGTCACATATACGCATTCCGCCGCTGAGCGGCGGAACGAGGTTTAAACGATGGTTGTTTTTCAAGATGCCAGGATTCGATTTTACCTTTTTCTCAAGAATGAAAACTCACCGCAGCAAAACCATCTTTTTCACAAACCGCTTTTGCCGCGTTTGCATGAGCACGTAATAAACTCCTGCCGCTACCTGCAAGTTTTCTGCGTTTAATCCGTTCCATTTAAAAGAATAATAGCCCGGTTTCATTTTTTTGTTGGCCAGTGTCCGCACCTGTCTGCCCAAAATATCGAATATGACGAGGGAAACGTGAACAGGTTTGGGCAGCTCAAATCGAATTTCCGTGGATGGATTGAAAGGATTGGGATAATTTTGATACAGCGTCAATTGTGTCGGCATGGAAGGTTCGATCATAATTGTTTCATGATCGTGACGGCTGCCGTCCGTTTGCACATCCTGCAATTGATAATAATATTTCACTCCGGGAGTAATATCCTGATCAACAAACTGATAGCGCCCGTTTTCCTGCGAAGAAATTAGATTTCCGATTTGCACGAACGGGCCGTCTTTTCGTGTCGCGCGTAAAACATAAAATCCCAGGTTATCATTCTCGCTGCTCGTCTCCCAGCTCAGTTTTACACCTTTGAACGCCTGGTGCTCTCCGGAAAAGTATTTCAGTTCTACTGAAGCAATAACATCCAGCGTCCACACGGCCCGGGTTGTATCTTCCCGATCGTAGACAAGTGCCTCCACGGTTACGGCTCCGATTGGCGTCTCACTCGATCGAAAGAAAAAAGTGGCTGCAACGGATGAACGCTTGCCGTTTTCCAACCAGAGATAATTTAACTTGTCGCTGTCGGGATCACTGGCGACAACAAGAAAACGAATAAAACGCGGTTTTTCGACTGTACCGAGATTGTGATCCAGCGGTCTGGAATCCTGCAGCGAAATCACCGGCGGGCGATTGACATTCAAAACGTGAATTGTGATTTCCTTACTGCTTTTCGCACCCGTTTGATCCGAGGCGTTGAAAATGACGGTATAAAATCCGGCTTGTTGGTAGGTCGGTTTCCAGGTAAAAGTATGCGATGTGTCATTGAAAGCGGCACCGAGCGGCAGGTTTTCAGCAGAATAAAAAACCGAGTCATTTTGCGCATCAGCGGCCTGAACCTGAAAGGTCAACGTTTCATTTTCCCTGACAACGAAACTGTCCGGCAACTGGATTTGCGGCGCTGTGTTGGCAATGGCCGTAGCTGTAAAAGATAAAGGAGAATTGTTCAATCCCGCATGGCTTGCATAGATCGTTTGCTGTCCCGACTGCGCACCGAGCACCCATTCAACCGCAGCAATACCGAGAGAATCGCTCGTCACCTTGGGTTGGGGAAGAATTGTTCCCTGCCCCGGCAATGCAGTGAACGTTACCTGAACGCCGGGCACACCATTGCCGAATTGGTCTGCAACAAGAACCTGAAGTGGTTGACTCAATTTGTGTCCTGCTATGCCCTGCTGATCGTTTCCATCGGCAATGGACATAGCCCTGGCTTCACCGGGATTTCCAATCAGTTCAAATTCAACAGGGCTAATTTCCGTGTCCGGCACAGCGGCGTTTACAATGTTTTTCCCGCTCTGTGTCCCCAATTGGAACCTGACTCGCGCGATACCTTGTTTATCTGTTTTGCCCTGCGGCTGACTGAGAAAAGTACCGTTCCCTTTCAGGATACTGAAAAGCACATCCCGGTTTGAAACGCCGTTGTTAAAAGCATCGGTTACTTTAACCTCCAATGAATCGGACAATATTGATCCCACAACCTGCTCCTGATGATTCCCGGAAGCAATGATTAACTGCGCTGCATCGCCGGCGACTGCCGTAATAAAATTTTCAGTACGGATATCCGAACCCACCAATTCGGCAGTAAATCGCGTTGTCCCCGCTTTTCTACCGAGCGTTGCGGTCGTTCGGGCAATGCCGTCGGCATCTGTGTTTACGAGATTTGAATCGGGGTAAGCGATAGAGGCATCCTGTGTGTTGATTTGAATTTTCATTGCTCCAGCCGGTCTGCCGCTTCCATCCTTCAGAGCGAATTCGACTGCTGAAGCAAGTTTTTCAGTGACGTGACCGAAAAGAGTGTCGCTATTTAAAGCGACAAGTATCAAATTTGAAGGCTCCTGCACGGACAGAGAAAAAACCAGCGAATCTCCCTGCAAACCGGGAGAGGACGCCAAAACGTCGGCAGCACCAATTTCACTTGCGGCAATGACGCGGCAGCGGGCGAGGCCTGCTGAATCGGAATAAACCGGCTGCGGTGTATCGATCACTGCATTGCTGTCCGTTACCGTGAATGTAACCGGAAATCCGTAAACCGGTTGATCCGCATCATTCGTGATTTTGACAACCAGCAACTCTTTCAGTGCAGAATTCGGTAAAACGGTGAGATCGGGCGGCCCCGCTTTGCGGGCCCGGGACGCATCGGTGACAAAAAATGTGATGCTTGCATCCGTAGCAAACCAGGTGCTCGTTTCCGTATCCATGGCGCGCACATTCAGTTCCCCTGGTGTGGTTGACGTTGCCTGCGCTGTAAATATGCCGTTGGCATCCGTTGTACCGGTCAGGGGATTCACATTTGCATTTACACCTGTGGCAACAATTGTAACCGCGCGGCTGGGCAGAGCGTTGCCGAATGCATCCCTCGGCATCACACGGATTACCGACGCAGCTGCGCCGTTTGCCGGAACCGGGGAAATGGCTGTGATGAGAGATTGATCGGCGTTAAAAGCACCGGGTTTTCCGGTTGCTGTAAAAATGACGGGCGAGTCGGCGAGTTCAATTCCTTGCGAATCATAAGAGACAGCGTGCACAACGTGGGTGTTTTCTCCCACAACATTTCCCAAAACAAGGCGTGCGTGTGCGTATCCATCCTTGTCGGTTTGCACCAGGAGCAACGAGTCCGCATTTTCCTGAAAATAGCCGCCACCGGTGATAACTGAAAACTGTACGGGGTGATCCTGAACCGGTGCACTGAGGTCATCGTAAACGCGGACAACAAAATCTTTTTCAAGCGCCTCGCCAACACCGCCGCTTTGATTGTTCCCCGAAGCATATGTGAGACGGTGAGCGTCGGTCTGGATGGCAATGGCCTGAAAAGTGAGCGGTGAATTTTCCAACGCCTGTTCATTCCATGCAGCAGAAGCGCGGAGAGTTTGTTCCTGGCCCAATTCCCCCAGTACCCAGCGGGCGGAAGCACATCCGACCGAATCGGTGAGGACGGTCAAAGAATCCGTCCCCTCCGGCAATAAATTGCCGCCGCCTTGCATCACTTTAAAATGAACCGGGAATTCAAACACAGGCTGTTCATTATTATCCAGTACTTTGACGATCACCGGTTCCGGCAATTCGCGATGAGGCGCACCCAGTAATCCCGTGGTGCTGGAGATGGGAACCAGCCTTTGCGGATCACTTTTAATGACCGAGGCGTAAAATGTGATCGGACTGTTCTCCAGCGCAGCATTCTCAAAAGAGCCGGTTGCCTGAACAACGTTATTCGAGTCGCCAATAACGTCTCCCAAAGTGAGAAACGCTTCCGCCACACCTGTAGAGTCCGTTGACCTGGTAATCGACCTGGAATTGCCGAAACGTCCTTCATCGCTGACCACAGTGAATGTGACCGCAAAGTTTGAAATGCCGTTTCCAAATTGATCGGCGACTTGTACGGCAAGCGGTTCCGTGAGCTGAGTGTTTGGCGAACCTGTTTGATCATTCCCTGACTTGTAAACAAGTTGCTTAGGACGATCGGGAACGCCGATTGCATGAAAAGAAATAGTATCCGGGGAGAGATTGGCACAGATCGCCTGCACCTGATTTCTCCCGGCATTTTTTCCCAGGGTGAAAAAGATTTCGGCAACACCGTCTTCGCCGCTTGGGACAGTTGTTTCGCTTTCATTGCTGAAAGAACCGCTGCCGGAAACGACCCGGAAATTCACATCAAAACCGGCAACCGGATTTTCAAATTCATCCGTAATTTTAATCTGCAACGGTTTCGGCAAGGTCTGCGCGACGGTGTCCTGCTGACCATCACCATTGCTTAATTCGGCAAAAGCGGCCGGCCCCGGCAAACCTGTAGCATAAAATTGCAGCGGCGGATTGGGGATCGTGTCCGCATCGGAGACGATATATGC
>JAADGR010000268.1 GCA_013152225.1 Calditrichota bacterium | reverse complement strand
CTGGCCCATCCCGGACCGCCGGGAACCTGATTGCCGACAAACCTGTATTCAACCCGAAGCTTATAATACGAAAATTTCTTTTCATAAAAGATATGGCCAAATTCACCATTAAAGTGATCCCATTTGTCATAGCTGACTTTGAGGATTCCATCCTCCACGCGAAAAGTATTTTTGTAATTATCGTTCAGCTCGTGGCCCGTAAATTTTATGTCCCACCCGGAAAGGTCTTTGCCGTTGAATAATTGAATCCACTGGTCGGACTTTGTCTGTTGCTTTTGATTGCTACAAGACAAAAGGAATAACATTGCAAAGAGTAAAAGTTTTGTTTTCATTTCTCCTCCGTTTTAAGGTGGTGGTAGTGTCAATTATCATTCCATCCCACTCAACACAAGTCAATTAATAAAGGATAGCTACAGATATTTCGAATCCACTCCTCTATATTTTCTGATTAAAATATCAACAAGCAAAAAGGACTCTACGCAGAGACGCCGAGTTCGCAAAGTTCCGCAGAGTTATTCAAACTTCTTCTTTCAGTTTATTTACAACCCTATGAACGCCATCTCGTAACAATTCTTCATGAAAATTAATAATCAAGCCCAAATGCATCTTTATAAACAGATTCTAAAAGTCCCGGACCGAGTATTCGATGTACCTCTATGGCGGCACCAATTATTTTTTTTGAAATTTCGTTTTCATGCATGATGAATCCTTTTCTTTTTCTCTGCGTTCTCCGCGCGCTCTGCGTTTACTACCAAGTCTCCCTCGACTAGATGTTTTTCATTTTTTCATAAAGCTTTTGATACTAACTTTAAGGTGCCAACCTCCCGCAGGCTTCTAATTGTTCACAAATTTATACAGTTTGTAATAATCCAAGCATTGCTTTCAACCTTTTGCCGGCAACTTGTGCTGAAAAATAGAAATAACGATACAAGGATTCCGAGAACAACATTTATTGGCTTCATAGAGCCTCCATTGGAAAGATAAAATTACCGCGAACCATAATTATTCCCCGGTTGATTGCCAATCGTCGTCACTTTTCGTATCGCCGTATTTTTTTCGCAGGCGATTCAGTTCGGCTTTAAGCTGTTTAACGATTGAAGCATACGCCGGATCATCGTAAACATTGTTCAACTCGTGGGGATCTTTTTTCAGATCATACAATTCCCAGGCGTCGATGTCATTATAGAAATGGATCAGTTTGTAGCGCTCCGTGCGCACGCCGTAGTGACGCTTGACTTTGTGCCAGCCGTGGGGATACTCGTAATAATGATAATACATGGAAGTGCGCCAATCCTTTGGCTTTTCGCCACGGGCAACGGCGCGGAAAGATTCGCCCTGCATCTCTGCCGGAGCCTTGACGCCCGCGTAATCGAGAAACGTAGGAGCAAAATCCAGGTTCAAGACCATGGCATCCGATACCTGCCCGGGCCTGACCTCCTTCGGGTAACACAGCATCAGCGGCATGCGCAGAGATTCTTCGTACATAAAACGTTTGTCATACCAGCCGTGTTCACCGAGATAAAACCCCTGATCCGATGTGTAAACGACGATGGTATTATCAGCCAGTCCGTTTTTGTCAAGATAATCGAGCACGCGGCCCACACTCTCATCTACCGAGAGTATGCAACGCAGGTAGTCTTTAATGTAGCGCTCGTATTTCCATCTCAGGAGCGCATCGCCGGATAATTTTTTCTCTTTGAATTCTTTATTCATTTTATCATAGTGAGCATCCCATGCCTTTTGCTGCTCTTTAGTTAAATTATTGTACTCATCCTCCCATTCTTTTTCAATGTTTTTAGCGGCCTCGGCATTTCCGCCCGTTCCGGTCTCTTTTTTATAGTAGCCCTTTTTCAGTTTCATATCAGAAGACAAGTACATATTCTCAATCCGCATATCCGCGTCATGGGCGGCAGCAGAACGTGTGGCATAGTCATCATAAAACGTTTCCGGCAACGGCAAGTCCTGGCCGTCATACGCGTCCATGTATTTGGGGCTGGGCATCCAGTTGCGGTGCGGCGCTTTGTGATGCAGCAACATGCAAAACGGTTTGTCCGGATCGCGATGATCCAGTTCATCGATAGCAATATCGGTCAGCAGGTCGGTGGTATAGCCGATATGTTTTTTCTTCTCCCCATTTTCAATCAAAACCGGATTGTAGTAGCTGCCCTGACCCACCAAAATTTTCCAGTCATCAAACCCGGTAGGATCGGTCTTTAGGTGCCACTTGCCGATCATGAATGTCTGGTAACCGGCCTTTCGCAGCAGTTTAGGAAAGGTCACCTGACTGCCATCGAATTCATCTCGATTATCCCGCAGACCGTTTTTGTTGCTGTATTTGCCGGTCAGGAGAACAGCACGGCTGGGCGCGCAAATGGAATTGGTAACGAAGCTGTCGTTAAAACGAATTCCCTCATTGGCGATGCGGTCGATGTTGGGCGTTTTAATGAGTTTGCTGCCGTAAGCGCTGATCGCCTGAAATCCATGATCATCACTCATGATGTAGAGTATGTTGGGCCGGCTGGTTCTTATTCCGCACGACAGACTCAAGAGAGGAAAAGTTGCCGAGCCGAACCCCAGTGTTTTCAAAAAACTTCTTCTTGTTGTTTGCATAGAATCATCCTTTATTTTATTGCAATCTCATCCACAAACAGCCAGGCTTTGCCGCCGGCGCTTTTAAACCCTTCAAGGCAGGTGCCAATATTCCGCACCTTTAATTTCACGTAGCGAGTTGCCTCCTCCTGCAGGAGACAAGATCACGTATAATATTTTCCGTTACGTTCAGAGGTGGAATGGTTGCAGATTCTTTGTCAAGCTTGAGCACGATAACCGTATCGTTCTCGTCAACAGGATCCGGCGGAAGTTGAATCGCGATTTGGCCATTGCGATGCATTATTTTCATTTCCCGGCCGCCCATCAAGCGGGCGGATAGAATTTGACAGCCGCTCAATTCCGGCAGCACGAGTTCCTTTCCCGGCCAGTTGAAAAGATGAATGAAAATTTGATTTCCCTTTCGTGTCGAAACCATCCAATCCGTTGGCTTGAAGGGACCGCCCTGGGTGCCGTAAATACTCTCGCCATTTTTCTTCAACCACTCGCCCATTCCCCTCAAACGGTCGATTTGCCTTTGTTCAATCCGGCCGTCCAACATGGGGCTGACGTTCAACAGCAGATTGCCGCCACCTCCTGCTGTCTTTGCCAGAGTTTGAATGCATTCACGCAAGGATTTCATCCGGTCGTTCGGCTTCCACGCCCATTGTCGACAAATGGTAATGCACGATTCCCAAGGGCGTTCGATTTCAAAAGCACCAACGCGCTGCTCCGGTGTGCCAAAATCACCGGCAAATTTTTGCGAGAGCGTCATGCCTTGCATATCCTTTCGGCCTTTATCCACACGATTGTTGATCAAAATATCATCCCGCAGCCCGCGCGCATAGCGGTATAAATCCATCCCCTTTTCGTGATCCCAGGAATCTTCCCACTCGCCGTCGAACCAGAGAATGTTGGTGTGGTAAATTTCGATCAGTTCCCTGATCTGGTTTTTCAGATAAACAATGTATCGGTTCATGTCAGACTGTCCCACCGGTCTCGGATCGCCGCCATGTCTTGTCGTGTAATCGGGATGGTGCCAGTCCAAAATGGAATAATAAGTACCGAAAAGAATGTCCTGGCGTTTGCATTCCTCTGCAAGCTCCTTTAAAACATCGCGTTTAAAAGGTGACGACATGATATCATAATCGGTGTACTTTGAATCCCACAGGCAAAAACCGTCGTGATGTTTTGAAGTGATGATGAGATATTTCATTCCGGCTGCTTTGGCAGCGGCCACCCATTCTTTTGCGTTAAAAAGGACAGGATTGAATTCCTTGTAGAGATTATCGTATTCCTCGATGGGTACTTCCCGGCCGCGCGACCAGCCGATTTCGGTGCCGCGCAGCGTAACCGGCCCCCAGTGGATGAATAGTCCAAAGCGCAAAGCCTGCCAGTTTTTGAGTGCTTGCACATTTGTTTTTAAATCGGGATTTGCTTCTCCTCCGCCGCCGACAAGTACCTGAGCAGCGAGGCTTTCAGAAAAGAAAAACAGAATCACAGACAAAATAAATGTTTTCATAGGAACCCTCATAAATAATAAAACGGACTTCAAATATATTTTGCACCGCGGCCTGGAAAAGTTGCTCAGCACAGATTTCTCACCTTGCGGCAAACCGGCGCGCACACGCGTACATAAGCGCAAGAGCATGATCAGATACAGAATGGTTGGCATAGCCCTGAACGTTTGCCACTCTGACCTGATGCCGGTCGGCAGCTTCCAGATATTAACGTCAAAACGGCGCAAGATTCCGGAAACAAAGCAATAAAAAATCTTACAAAAATATTCACAGAAATCCAAGCTGTTTTCGAGTCATTTAATTTTAAACAAAAAGCTTGATTTAATTCCATTCTTACGTTATATTTCTTACGTAAGAAAGGAGGATTGTTATGGATAAAATACTATCTGCACGAGTGGACGAATCTGTGGTTCAACGAATAGGCAACCTTGCAAGGCAACTCAAGACTACGAAAAAGCAAATCATTGAAGGCGCTATTACCCTATACGCCGAGAAAATTGAAAAGGAAACGAAACAAGATATATTGGATCAGACGTTTGGTGCGTGGCAAAGAAATGAATCAATTAAAGAAACCGTTCAAAAGGCGCGAAAATCATTTCGAGATTCAATGCTGAGGCATCAGGAATGAGAGCTTTTATTGATTCTGATATCCTAATCTGGCATTTGAGAGGAGAACGAAAAGCGTTCAATTTTCTTAAAAAACTTAAATTGAATTCTAGCTATGAATTCTGGATAGGAGTAATGCAACGAGCAGAAATAGTGTTTTTTATGCGCCCTGGTGAAGAAGACGCTACATTGCTGTTTTTATCACAATTCAAGACTGCCGCCATAGACCAAATTATTGTTGATAACGCTGCTGTCTTGTATCGCAGATGGAATCCCAGTCATGGCACCGATATCAATGATGCCCTACTAGCGGCAACAGCAATGCATACTGGCGGGACAATATTCTCATTGAATTATAAGCATTATCCTATGCCTGAAGTTACTGTACAGAAAGCATGGTAAACTCAACCACTATGCACTAAAGTGCATAGGTTTTTTTCGGGACTGAAAGTCCCTATTCTAACATAAATTTATCTTGGTCATTCGCCGATGTCTTATGGTGCTTTAACTATTCTTCTACTATCTTTTCAGTTACATTGCCCGTACTTCATGCTCCATAACCTATTGCCCACAGATGCTTCCCCCAGTAGTGCTTCCGAAGCTCTGTGTACTCTTGGCAATAGCCGCGAACTACGACCTTTTAACTTCTTTATCAGAACGCTCAAGGACAATCGTGGTGGATATTCTATGTGCATACGAACGTGATCTTTGCTTACTACTCCGTTCATTATTCGTACATCTTTACTATCACATACCTGGATCAAGAGTTCTCGACATCATTTCTGAATATCTCCTTTCAGCACCTTATAGCGATACTCCGTGATCCATACTATATATACTGTTAAACGTGTTACCGTGTGACTGCCGTAACGATATTTATTCTCCTTCCTGTTGAAGAATATAGCAATTATTCTTTAATTCACTTGTTGCACTTGGAACTTGAATTCGCCTTGTCTCTACGGGACGCAGAGCGTCCCATCTGCATTCCCACGCAGGAGCGTGTGAACGAGAGTAAACATTCTCGTATCTCTTTAATATCAAAGGAGTGATTATGTACACGAAAAAAGTAATTATTGCTTTCCTCGTTTCAATGTTTATCGTCTCAACCCTGTTCACTTTCAACTGCGTATCCAAAAAGTCCTACGATATCGTTATATACGGCGGCACATCGGCCGGTGTGGTTGCGGCTGTGCAGGCAGCGAGAATGCAAAAGTCGGTTGTTTTAATTGAGCCGGGAAAGCATCTCGGTGGATTGACTTCGGGCGGTCTGGGGCAAACGGACATCGGTAACAAGAAAGCCATCGGCGGCATTGCGCGGGAATTCTATCACCGCGTGTTTGTACATTACATGAAAGACGAATCTTGGATGCAGCAAAAGCGCGAGGAATACCAGGCAGGGAAAGACTGGTATGAAAACCAGGTCTGGTGGAAGTTCGAACCGCATGTGGCGGAAAACATTTACAGCGATATGGTTCGGGAAGCAAAAGTTCCGGTGGTTTTTGAAGAGCGG
>JAADGR010000500.1 GCA_013152225.1 Calditrichota bacterium | reverse complement strand
CAGGGGGAGAAATTGGTATTGTTTTCCTGGGTGATCTGGAACGCGGCTGCATCGAGTTGGCGCAGAATCCTGAAACGATCCGCGCCGCAACTGATTATTTTCTCAGGCAGCAAAATATGGCCGATGAGGTAATGCTCCACCCTGATGCAGACGCCGTCCTCTGGGGTGCCGACTTTGGCCATAAAACGGGTCCGTTTATCAGTCCCAAAATGTTCCGCGAACTGTTTCTTGAAGCAAACAAGGCGCGGGTTGAAAATGTCAAAAGCTTTGGCAAAAAAGTTTTAAAGCACTGCTGCGGCAACACGCACGCACTGCTTGATTTTTTTCTCGAAATCGGCTACGATGCGTATCAGTCCATTCAACCCACAGCGGACATGGACATTTGCGCGTTAAAAAAATCTGTTGGGGATAAAATCACACTCTGGGGCGGCGTTGCGGTTGAAAATATGGTCGGCGGCACAGCGGAAGATATCAGGAATGACGTCCGCCGCGCGATGCAGTGCGCCCGGGAAGGAGGGAGGTTTATCCTGGGAACAAGTCACTCCGTGGCTGTGGGCAGCAAGTACGATAATTACATGGCAATGTTAGATGAGTATCATAAATTAAGAGAGTATTAGAATGCAATTTTCTCCTTCGGTTTACGAACATGCAGCACAAATAATAAAAAAAAGTCCGTGGGTGGTCTCCAGAGATTCAGATTTGCTTTATAAAGCCCATGCGGCAGCTTACACGCGCTACCGCCACTCGCCCGTAAGTGTCGGCATAGATATTTATAATCTTGAAGCCGAGGCCTATGGCGCAGTGGTTGAAGAGCCCTCGGGCAATAATATTCCTACAATCTCAAAGCCCCTTTTGTCAACTGCTGAAGAGATTATGGCGCTCAAACCGCTCGATCCTGGAAGTGACGGGCGATTGTCCATGGTGATTTTAACGGGAGAAAAACTGAGCCGGACATTCCCGGATGCCGACGTTCGCATTCCTGTAAGCGGCCCGGTTTCCATTGCCGGTACATTGATGGGCGTAGAAGATTTTTTAATGGGACTCGCTTTAGATCCGGAAAAGGTTCAGCAGGCATTGATCCACCTTGCTGCCGGACAGGTTGCATTTTGCAGAGAAATTCATCGCAAAGGATTAGACATAACTTTTTTTGAATCGGCGGCAGCACCCCCGCTCATATCACCGAATCAATTCCGGGAAATGATTTTGCCGGTACTGAAATCCATGATGGAGGAAATTGCAGAAATCGTCGGGCATTCGCTGGCTTTTGTCATTGGCGGCGACACAACGCCGATCCTGGATTCGCTTTTGCAAACGGAAACAAATTACCTTATCTGCCCATCCGAGACGGATCAGGAAGCATTTATGAAAAAAATATGGGATCGTAATGACATTACCGTCCGCGTCAACATGGATCCGAGGATTCTTGTTTTTGGTACCTGGAATGAGATAAAAGCTGAGGTTGACAGGATTTTGTCGATCACCCGTGGCCGAGAGAATGTGTGTTTGGGAACAGGTGTGCTGCCGTACGAGACGCCGCCTGAAAATGTTGATAAAGTGCGGGAATACGTGGCGGATCGTAATTAGTTTTTCGATGGGGAAAAGGTTAGCTGTGATCTCTGAAAGGCAGGGATCGCCTTAGCTAATAGAGAATTTAGGCTTTTCAATAAGAACTAATTAACACGACGGAACAAGGGGCTTAAGCCTCTTGTTCTCGACTCTCCAAATGTAAGATGCATGACTTTTAGTTGCCTCAATAATAACTGAGTCATTCGTAAAAAGTCGAAAAGCATGTCATCGCGAGGAGCGGAGCGACGAAGCGATCTTTATAAAACAGCTCGTTAGTCGACATCCAGATTGCTTCGCTTCGCTCGCAATGACATTTTCGGACTTTTTACAAACGACTCATAACTAGAAATTCTCAAAAATAGGAATTACAAAATATGGCTGTAAAATTGGCACTGGTTGGCCTTGGCGGATATGGGCTGGTCTATCTTGAAGGCCTTCTCGATCAAAAGAAGACGGACGATTTTGAAATCGTGGCAGGCATTGATCCTGAACCACAACGATGCACGCGTCTGCAAGAATTAAAGGCCATGAATGTGCCGATATTTCATTCCATGGACGAATTTTTCAACAAGGGAACTGCGGATTTGGTCATCATCTCGTCGCCCATTCAGATGCATCTTCCGCAAACGTGTTTTGCCTTGTCCCAAGGCGCCAATGTACTTTGTGAAAAACCCCTGGGTGCGACCATCCAGGAAGCAGGGCGAATGATCAAAGCGCGCGATGATGCGAAAAAGTTTGTGGCCATTGGCTATCAATGGTCTTTTAGTGATGCCATTCAGGCCCTCAAACGTGACATTCAAAGCGGACTTTTTGGATCGCCAAAGAGACTTAAAACCATGGTTCTCTGGCCGAGAGGGAAAGTGTACTATTCGCGAAATAATTGGGCGGGCAAATTAAAAGACGAAAAGGGTCATTGGATACTGGATAGTCCGGCGAATAATGCGTTTGCCCATTACCTTCACAATATGTTTTATGTCCTTGGTGATCAAGTCGATTCCAGTGCAAAGCCCGGTTCCGTTGCAGCCGAACTCTATCGCGCTAATCCCATTGAAACTTTTGATACTTTTGCAGCACGTGTCGTTACGCAAGCCGATGTTGAAATATTATTTTACGGGTCACACGCCATCGAAGAAGAAACAGGTCCCATCATCACGTATGAATTTGAAGAAGCCACAGTCGATTACAATGGCCGCAATAGTAATATGGTGGCGCATTTTAGCGATGGATCGAAGAAAAACTATGGTGCTCCTGATGATGACCAGGTCAAAAAAATGTGGGATGCGATCCGCGCAGTTCAGACCGGGGAAAAGATTGTGTGCGGCCCGGAAGCGGCGAGTTCGCAGACGCTCTGTGTGAACGGAATGCAAGAGTCAATGCCGGAAATCGTGAATTTTCCGGACGAACAGATTTTTGTTTGCGGCGAGATTGGAGATAAAATAAATTACGTCAAGGGATTAAAAGATTCTCTGTTTGAATGTTACGAAAAAAATGCTCTGCCCGGTGAACTTGGTTTTGAATGGAGCAAAAATGGAAAAGAAATTGATTTAAGGGATTATCATGAATTTCCAATGGAACCCTATCAAGTGCAGAATGAAAAATGACTTTAGCTAACTGAGAGGATTTGACCCATGTATTTATTTGGATTACACATTCTGGATGTCGCTGTAATTGTTCTTTATGTTGTCATTATAATATGGCTTGGTAAACGTGCCGGTCAGAAAACGAAGGATACCGGCGATTTTTATCTTGCCGGCCGTAAACTGGGTAAAGTCTACCAGTTTTTTCTGAATTTTGGTTGCTCAACCAATGCCGACCAGGCTGTGGCTGTTTCTCGGGAAATTTATCGCCAGGGTATCGGCGGAATGTGGATTCAGTATTTGGTTTTGTTCCTGACACCGTTTTATTGGTTCACGACACTTCTTTATCGGCGGATTCGCCTGACCACGGTTGGAGATTATTTTACAGATCGATTTAAAAGTGAATTCCTTGGCGCTTCTTATGCTGTTTTTACACTATTAATGGCCGTTATTGGCGGCGGCGTGGGCTATATGGTTGCCGGTAAAACGCTCATGGCACTTACTCCCAAAACTTATGAGGAATGCACTGTTCAGGAACAAAGGAGTATTACCCAGTTTAATGAATATCAAAAATTAAAATCTGATCTCGATGATGGTGTGGTTTTATCTCCTGAGCAAAAAACTCATTATGATAAACTCAATGATTTGAATAAACATGGCCAACTGCATTCTTTTGTGTCTCATACGAATCCTGTTTTATTCTATTTCGTTTACGCTATCATCGTTGCAATTTATACAATGTTGGGAGGCTTTAGGGCAGCAGCAATAACCGATGCCATTCAGGGGGTACTCATGATCATTTTTTCACTGCTGCTGATACCGCTGGGCTTAAGTAAAATAGGTGGGTTTTCGGGCCTCCACGCTTCCGTGCCTGCGTGGATGTTCGAGTTGTTCGGGACGGCATCTATCAGCGAATATGCATGGTACACGATTCTGGCGATGGTCCTCGCAAACCTGGTTTCTATTATTGCCGGTGCGAACTTTATGGCCACTGCCGGTTCGGCTAAAGATGAAATGACCGCTCGTGTTGGCATGCTTGGCGGCATGTTCTTCAAGCGCTTCATAATGCTCTTTTGGGCATTGGCAGGTTTATTGGCCATCGGTCTTTATGCCGGGAAAATCAATGATCCCGATCTGATTTGGGGATTTATGACAAGAGATCTTTTAACGCCCGGAGCCATAGGCCTTATGCTTGCCGGCATCCTGGCCGCGAATATGTCTACCTTGGATGCCTCATCCGTCTCTTTTTCTGCTCTTTTTATTAGAAATCTTTATCAGCCCTTTGTAAAAAACAAATCAGAAAAACATTATATGAACGTCGGACGGGTCGTTATCGCTGTAACCCTGTTGGGTGGCATTGGCGCTGCCATTTATGTGGGTAATTTACTCGATCTTTTCAAATATTTTATTTCAATACCCGCCATATTCGGCGCATCGATCTGGCTGGGATTTATATGGCGCCGACTCAGCAGGTGGGCTGTCATCCTTCAGGTTTTTATTTGCCTGACTATTTATGCGATTATCCCCAATGTCTTCCAGGCGCTCGACTGGGCAAAAACCAATGACGCCTTTTTGCTGGAAACCAAACCGAAAATTGTCACAGTGACAACCAGCGCCCTGACAAAAGATGTTCAGGAAGGCAGAGCGGAATTTGTCGGTCAGCCCATTAAAAAGCAGCATACCATCGAACCGGCAGGTGTTTTTTTTGATAAAGTTGCCCGCATTAATCCGGATGATCCCAACTCGCCCAAAATCGGGCTGAAACGATTTAATGCGGAGATATGGGTGATGAGTTGGTTTGGCATCGATTTTACGAATTTTTCAAAAGCGCAACTTGTTGCAACGCGCTTTTTCTTTGATGCACTCTTTCCTTTCCTGTTGCTGTTTATTTTTACCATCTTTACAAAACCGGTGGAAAAAGGACATTTGGACCGATTTTTTGCGAGGATGCATACACCTGTACAGCCCACACTTGAGCTGGATGCACAGGCTGTAGAGGAATCATACAAAGACCCTGGAAAATGGGAAAAGTTCAAAATTAAGCCGGGTTCAAGTTGGGAAATTATGAAACCGACAAAACTGGATGCGTTCGGGTTTGGCGGAAGCTGGGTACTCGTTGGTGTGATCATTGTGCTGCTTTGGGTTATGATTTCCATTAAATGAGCAGGATTAAATTTGAGCTTTATTGAAGGAGTAACCAATCACAAGGTGTCGTTTCGTAGAAGTCTTGTCGGGATAATGCTGTATTTAAAGTTTTCAAAGTTTTGTCTGCTGTCCAACAAGATTCTTGCAGAATGACAAGCGAGTTTGATAAATTTTCAATCTATTTAGAACGGATTCCGAAATGAATGACAAAACATACATCAAAACCGGAAAAAAAGAGTTCGATGATTTTTATCCCAAAGTAAAAGCATTTCTTCAAAACGATATTTTAGAAATGATGATAGATGGCAAGAAAATACGCGGCTATCGTTCGCCGGACGGAAAATCGATCTGGATTCATGACTATAGCGATATCATGAGAGGTTTCAAATATTATGAAAAGGACATGAAATCGACTGTGGAACACTTTGCGGAAACACAAGCGGCAAACGGACGCATCTTTGATTTTTTTACCATCTTTCCCGAAAAGCTTCCCTCGGAAAGAGAAAACTGGAACAAGTATGTCCGTGTGGCGGTGGAAGCCGATGTGGAATATCGTTTTGTAAAGGCAGCATTTCTTGCCTGGCAAGCTACGGGCGATGATGACTGGATTGCAAAACTGCTTCCCAAACTCGAAAAGGCCCTCAATTATATTCTCACCAATCCCTGGCGCTGGGACGAGAAAACACAACTGGTGAAACGGGCATATACCATTGATTCCTGGGATTTTGCTTATACCGCAGGAAAACACGACTGGCTGCAATTCCAAATTACCGACGACACTTTTTGGGGAATTATGCACGGTGATAACAGCGGCTATTACGAAGCTTTTCAGAACATGGCTTTGTTGGCCGGCTATTTTGGCAATAAAAGCAAAATGGACTATTCAAACTTGGCCAAAAATCTGCGGGAAAGAATGAACCATGTTTGCTGGAACGGCACGTTTTACACACATTTTGTAAAACTGACTCCCGTCACTATTGACGGCGTCGATGAAGCCAAGCAACTGAGCCTGAGCAACCCCATGGACATTAATCGTGGCGTTGCCACGCATGAAATGGCGGTTTCAATTCTTGAAGAATATTTGCGCCGCAGAAAAAATACAGACGCTTTTGCCGAATGGTTCTCCATTGATCCTGCTTTTCCCGACGGTATTTTTGGTGACGAAAAGATCGTCAGGGGCGCTTATTGTAATGGCGGAATTATGCCGCTGGTTGGCGGGGAACTGGCAAAAGCTGCATTCGATCATGGCTTCGAGTCTTATGGCGTGGACATTTTAAAAAGATATTACAACATGATCGCAGAGACCGGGGAGACCTATCTCTGGTATTTTCCTGATGGTTCACATGCAACGATCGAAACAAGTACGAGTCCTGATGCATCCCCAACCGATGGCTATGGTTCAAGCGCGATGCTCTATGCTTTGCTGGAAGGGCTGGCTGGAATTGAGGATAAACTCAAGCTCTATAAAAAAAGTAAAATATCCCCCCGCTGGGCCGCTGCCGATGTTGACGAAGCAAAAGTTCGTACAAGTTATGAAAATTCTGATCACGGTATCGAGTACACGTATCAATGCGATGATCGACAAATCTCGCTTGATGTTCAGGCGCAGGATTCAGATGTTTCTTTTCATGTCCTCTTGCCGGAAACTGCAACTGCCCATACTGTTGAAATTGATGGCAATTTGAAATCTTTTTCTCTTAACAAAATCGAACAATCTGTTTATGTGGATTTTGATTCTAAAATTGAAAACCACACCAATATTACAATTAGCTTGAAATAGAGACTGGGAAAATGAAAAGGCGAGATGTTTTACAAGCCCTGGCACTGGTTACCGGCAATCTCTCGTTGGAGTAGAAAAAAGTTTTTACGGGATCAACAAAGTCGCCGCATTCGAACAAAATTTATCCGCTTTGCAGTCTTTATTGCCCGGATTATAGAACAG
>JAADGR010000282.1 GCA_013152225.1 Calditrichota bacterium | reverse complement strand
ACAGCGCTTTCTATTCCAGGACTTCCTGTGGCGTCAGGTCCAGCGGATTTAAAGGCCATGGCGACATCTTTGACGTGTGTGGGATGTATGGGCAAGCCCACAATATCTGATTTCTTCATGTAGAGAACAACAAGCTTTAGTGTAGCAAACATCTATCTTTGCAGAATCATCTGTTTTGTGAGAATCCGGTGTCCTGCTTTCAGGCGGTAAAAATATAAACCGCTCGCCACTTTATTCCCGGAGAAATTTGTTCCATCCCAAGAAATCGTGTACAGTCCCGGATGTTTTTGCTCGTTGACCAGCGTCCTGACAACCTGCCCGTTGCTGTTATAAACGTCAAGATGAACAAGGCAATTTTCTTTTACCGAAAACTTGATCCGAGTTGTCGGATTAAACGGATTGGGAAAGTTTTGCCACAATTCAAATTTTTCAGGAATGGCCGGCCCAGTATCCTTTACGTTTTCCGCTGCCAGTGGAGCAAGTTTTTCCTGCTCCCATTGCACCAGTTTTTCGGACAACCGATTCCGCTGTTCTGCCACATCGGAATCATTGTAACGCGGGTGATCGGGATTCGCAAGGTTTTCCATTTCCATCGGATCATTTACAAGATCGTACATTTCATACTCCGGCGCCACCTCATTTTTGCCGTCAAAATAACGGGCGTATTTCCAGTTTTTCTCACGAATGCAGCGGATGCGATTGGGCGGCCCGACAAGCTCATCTATATTTTCCATTCCGGCTTTAACGTCATCAAAAGTAAACATGACGGTATCCTGCACGTCGGCGGAATTCGGATTCAGGATAACACTGGAAAAGTCGGCGCCTTTGAAAACCCACTGTTCCCTGTTTGGCACGGACGCCAGTGTCGCAATCGTCGGCATGATGTCGACCAACGAAACCAGGGCATCACTGGATTGTGGCGCCGGGAAAAGTACCGGATTGGAAACAATTATCGGAATGTGAATAGCCTCATCATAAGTGACGAACATTTTTTGCCGCAGTCCACCATGTGACAGGCCCATCTCACCGTGATCAGCAAATCGAAAGACAAGAGTGTTGTCCGCCAGGGGGGAGCCGCCATCACTGCGCGCATAGAGTGCATCCAGCACCCGACCAATCTGTTCATCCACATGTTTGAGCAAATTGCCGTAAAAGTTAACATATTGATTTCTTTTCAGCGGCGTGTTTACCATTCCCAGACCCGCTGCCAGTTTTTTTGTCAATTCAGAATGAGCTTTGGGCTTGTAATTTGCGGACAGGTCTTCATCCACTGTCGGCGGGGGCGCTATTTCTCCCTGCAACATGCTGTGCTCATAGTCGTCTTCGTGATTCTTTGGATAGCCGGCAATGTCATGCGGATTCACCAGGGAGACAAAAAGCGCGAAGGGTTGGGATGTGTCCATTGTTTGCAGAAATGCGATGGCATCCTCCACAAAACGCTCGTCATTATTTGCGCGGCCGCCGCCGTAATTTTCAGGCGCAGCATCCTCCCCGGCATCGGGCGGGTCCCAAGCATCGAAACCATAGCGTGTTAAATCATCAGCGCGCCACTCATCGCCCTGCGGTTTGCTGACGTGCCACTTTCCCTTGTAATAGACATTGTATCCTGCAGTTTTCAACATCTTTGCCATATTTTGCATATCGGGATCCAGTACCGGCTCATTTTCCGTCGAGGCGCCATGTTCCGCCTCGGGAAGGGTATCGACCACATGATGCTGTGCCGGATAAAGGCCGGTGAGCAAAGTCGAACGACTCGGTGAGCACATACAACTGTTACAAAAGGCATTTGTAAAAGCAAGTCCTTTGCTTTTCAGACGACCAAGATTCGGCAGGTTCGCTTGTTCCCATCCGTCGGGAAAATATTGCGTATATCGCTCCTGGTCGGTAATGATGAAAAGGAAATTGGGGTGATCAGGAAGCATGGTCTGCAACGATACAGTCTGCCGGGAATAGGTTTCAGAAACACCAAGTCCGCCCAGTGCCAGCCCGCTTCCTGCAGCCAACTGTTTCAAAAATCGTCTTCGCGACGTTTGCTTGAGCATCTTCATCTCCTCTGTATTGAACTGATATTTTTATCAGGAACCGATCCCGGAGCAATATTCATTCAATAATTTCAAATAAACGTAATAATTTTCCAGTGTAACTGCCGGAGGAGTCTGATGATCAACCGAAGGGACGTACCCGCCCTGTTGCATAACCGGCAATAATCTTTCAAATTCGGCTCGCATTGCCGCTTCGCCTTTTGCCATGACCATTTTATCATATCCGCCGATCAGTCTGACGCTGGGATGCTTTTCACGCAAAGCGGCGAGATCAAGACCGGCTTGCCGCTCCAGGGGGAGAAATGCATCAATGCCCACTTCTTTATACCACGGTACCAATTGCTCAATATTACCATCGGAATCCAGAAAAGGAATAGTCCCATAATGTTTTAATTGCGGAACAATTTGTTTATAATAAGGCGCCATGAATTCGTCAAACAGTTCCTTTGAAATCATTGATCCGCTTTTGTATGACATATCTTCGGCAAAAGTCATAAAATCCGGTTTGCATATTTTGCAAAATTCATCAAGCAGTTGCATGTTGTATTCCAGCAAATCCTGGTTTATCGTGTGTATCAGTTTGGGGTGATCGTAAAACGCATAGAGTTGTTCTTCCACACCGATCAACTCTCGCGGTACCCAAAAAAAGCCTTCAAAGGTAATCCAGATGACAATCTCGCCTTTTTCCTGTTTCTTTGCCCAACGTTCCACATCAGCTTTGTCGATCGCATCCTTGGGATAGAGCTGTTTTTTGGTGCGATAATAAGTATCAAGGTCGGGAATGACTCCCTTGCCATGCCCTTCGGCCCTTGGGAAATCTGATTTGTAAGGAGCCAGCCACCATTGTTTGAATACATCCAGGCCGAAATATTCGGTAATGCCGTCCGGGAATTCGAGATTGTCCGGAAAACCCTGCCGGGTCCATTTATCAATAGTTATGTCCCACCATGTAGCGATTTCACAAAGAGGTATTTTATCAACCGGCTGAAAGTTCATTACATTTTGAAAGCGTTGTCTGCAGTTCATGTTCGTTCCTTGTTGTTTTTTTTATTTTGCTTATTAAAGGTTAGTTTTTTAAGATACTTTTTTAGTCATGTCATTGCGAGCGGAACGGAGTGGAGCGAAGCAATCTCATGCTTTACAGGCAATTATGAGGTTGCTTCCCCGGCAACTCGGGGTTCGTTCCTCACTCCTCGCAATGACAAATATTTGTTACATTTTAACTCCCAAGTATATAATTTGACCTCAGGATGAAAAAATAAAGCGCAAGGCATCCAATCGCAGCCGCGCCGAGGAAAGGGCCTGGCGCAGTGATTGTAGTTCTTCCCGCAACGCTGCAATTTCTTCCTGCCTGATATTCGGATTTATTTTTGCAAGTGATGAAAGACGATCTATTTCACTGTTGAGCAGGTTTTCCATTTTCTGCATGGCATCCTGTTTGATGTTCTGTGAACGCAAAGCAGCACGTTCCCGGCATTTGTTAAGCATGGCCGGAAAAAGTTTCGCCTTTATCCGCGGATTCTCAAGAATTGTGTGATCCGCTGCATTTCGCAGCACGCGCGCAAATGTTTGCGGTGGATAGAGATCGCTGCAATCCTGCATGGAATGGTTGACTATAATCCGGATCGGTGTCGGCGGCAGGAAACGATCGGCGTTTAATCTCTTCGGGGCCACACTCTCAAAAACGAAAACGGCTTCAAGGAATATCTCCTGCTCTTCTTTGTGTGGCCAAACGGCCAAAGCACTGTTTCCCGATTCGGAACCAAGCAAAACGTCAATGGAGCCGATGACCATGGGATGATCCCAGGTGAGAAACTCCATGTCCTCATGGCTCAGCGCGGTTTTCCGTTCAAAAGTTGCCGTCATGCCGCCGGAGCGCATGGGCGGGATGGGGAAATCAATACTTTGTAAAAGATCAAAATCGATGCGAAAAGTGCGCTCGTCCAGATCGTGATAACGAATGCCGGTTCTGTCGAAAACGGCGAGCATGAATTGGTCAAGTTCATTCGATTTGTCAAAAGCCTGAACATCGCGAATGAGCGTTTTGGAAACTTTTGGGCGAAAAGAGTGCAGTTCAAGCAACCGGTCTCTTCCTTCTTTAAGTTGAGCAGCAGTTTCCTCGCGCAATTGTTTTGTCCTTGCAACGAGTTGATCAATGTCGCTTTCATTGCTTCCTTTCAGCGCTTTGTTGATCTCGTCTTTCACGGACTGGTAAATCTGGTAAGCGCCGGGGACATTTTTTTCAATGGCGTTCAGTCCTTCGTGGAACCATCGAACCAACACCTCCTGGGCGCTGCCGGCAATGTAAGGAATGTAAATCTGAATCGGCTTTTTTTGTCCGATTCTGTCCAGGCGGCCGATGCGCTGTTCCAGCAGCTCGGGATCGAGAGGAAGATCGAAAAGAACGAGTGTATGCGCGAACTGAAAATTGCGGCCTTCACTGCCGATTTCAGAACAAACCAAAAGCTGCGCGCCATCCTTTTCGGCAAACCAGGCAGCATGGCGGTCTCTTTGGATTAAAGTCAGTTCTTCATGGAAAAGAGCGGTTTTAATGTTGATGCGATCCTGCAACGCGGCGTGTATGGCAAAAACTTTTTCAATAGAACGGCAGATCAGCAGGACTTTTTCTTTCCTGTGTTTTTTAAAAAATGTAACGAGCCAGTGAATTCTCGGATCATCTTTATAATCAAAGCGGCGGATTTTTGTCTCTTCCAGTTCAGCCCGCACTTCGCTATTTATTTTTTCAATGGTTTCCGGCCGGCCGGGCAGATCGATCAGATGGGGGATGCGCTGCGGAAATCCGCTCATCGCCGCCCGCGTATTGCGAAACATCACACGCCCCATACCGTGCCGATCCAGAAGTTCTTCGATGAGTGCAGCGCGATTTTTTTCATTCAACGTCTCAAGGCCATTTTGGCGTTGTTCCGTAAAATCCGATAAAAATGATAAATCGGCCTTGTCCAACGGCTTGCCGTCCAGTAATTTGTTTGCTGCTTTCGCAACGGCGTGGTATTGGTCTGCTTCTTTTTCAAACAGATCATAATCGTGATACCGGGCCGGATCGAGCAGCCTGAGACGATCGAAATGGCTTTTGTGTCCAAGCTGCTCCGGCGTTGCCGTCAAAAGCAATACGCCGGTGGTGAGCGAACACAATTTTTCCGCCAATTGATACGCAGCACTCTGTTCGGTGAGGTGATGCGCCTCGTCGATGACCAGCATGTCCCAACCCGCCTCGACGGCCTGCTTGCCCCACTTTTCGCTTTGAGAAAGAAAATCCATACTGCACAGAGCCAATTGTTGATCCAGAAAGAGATTGGAGTCAGGATCTGTTTCCTGCCGGGATTCGCAATACTCACGATCGATAATGCGAAACAGCAGATTGAAACGACGCAGCAATTCCACAAACCATTGGTGTACCAGGGACTCGGGAACCAAAATGAGCACGCGGTCGATGCGGCCGTTTTGCAGCAAGCGATGTACAATGAGACAGGCCTCGATGGTTTTACCCAGCCCCACTTCATCCGCCAGCAAAACCCTGGGAATATGCCGAGATGCAGTTTCATGCGCCACGTACATCTGATGCGGAATGAGTTCGATGCGACCACCGAGAAATCCGCGCACTTTAGATTTTAAAATCTTGTGCTGAAATTGACGGGCTTTGTAGCGAAAATTGAAATCACGGTTCGAATCGACAAGACCTGCCAGCAGTCTGTCTCGCGGCGAAGTGAAAGCGAGCGAGTCGGAGAGTTCGTTTTCCGGCAGGATAATGTCTTTTCCGTGATAAATAATCAGTCCCTGAGATTGTTCGATCTTTGTAACCTGAAATCCCACACCTTGCCGTGTTTTAACGGTATCGCCAATGCTGAATTGCACACGTCTGATGGGCGCCGAGGCAATAGCGTATTGGCGTTCGCAATCGCTGGCCGGAAAACGAATCCGTACAAAGCGATAGTCGATTTCAGTAATCAGGCCGAGGCCAAGTTCCGGCTCCATTTCACTGATCCAGCGCTGGCCGATGGTAAATTTTTGCAACAATTCTTTTCTTTCCTGCTATTTTTGTTGGTGTTTCATTCTAATGGAAAAGAACAACCGGTGGAATTTCCTGCCGTTCAAAACCCGGCCCCTTCCACAATAATTTCAAATAATTGCTGCCGCCTTCCTGAAAATAGCGAACGGAGATTTTATGGAATCCGGTCTTTAGCGCGATCTTGGCAACTCTTTCAATAATCGGATGCAATCCGTCATTATTGATCAATAAC
>JAADGR010000496.1 GCA_013152225.1 Calditrichota bacterium | reverse complement strand
GGCAATGCTGTCCGGCGGGGTAATCCATACAGCGTAATAAGAATCCGTACCGATCGAATCGTCGGCTGTGGGTGTGTAGCGTAGAACATGGACATCGACATTATCGCGTATCGTTTCATATTCGATTTTTAAATCCTTATCCGGCAGGAAATTTTCATCGCCAAAAACAATTTCGTATTTTTTGTCATTATCGCGGCTAATTTGCATTGCTGTGGATGATCCATGGCTTGGCGATTTGATGTACTTTATAGGCGATTGCGTTTGCACGATGCCGTTAACGGAAACACGATTCAACGGTTTTGGCGACATGCCCACGGCGTTGAGCAGAAAAGTATAGTCGATTGTTCCGAACACGGCAAAAGCTGGACGTAGGTGATTTCGGTACGAACATCCGAGTTGGCGTTGATGGGCGCGATACTAAGCCGATAAAGGTTGTCGCCCAGATATTCGAGCAAGGCGGGATCAAGCCAGCGGCGAATTTGCTTGTTGTAAGCATCCCGCGCTTCCCCACGCTCGCGGATTGCTCCTTTGTAACGCTTGCCGTTGAACCAGTAGTACAACTCGGTGACAACCGCCCCTTCCGGCAGCGGAAAAACCCACACCGCTTCAACGGATGTGTTCATTTCATTGCGAAAAGTTTGATCCACATAGGTCACTGCGATCTGGCCGTCAATCTCCACGTTTGCATCGACCGTTTTGATCCACATTTTGCGAAAAGTTTCGTTGCTCCAACGCGGCCGCGCAAAAAGCGCTCCGATGGCAAAGGCGGAAGTATTAATTAAAAATCATCAACGCAGTGATGGCCATTAATGCGAGGATTTGAATTTTGTTTTTCATGATGACCTCCAGTTTTTTCAACCTTCCGGGACTGCCAGACCGGAAAGTTTAGTTTAGGCAACTTTATTTCACCAACATCATCCGAATTGTACTCACCTGCCCATCCACTTGCAGCCGGGCAAAGAGTACAAGCCGGATGGCAATGGATTTCCATAAAAATCCCGGCCGTTAAAAGTAATACTGTGCACGCCCGGCTCAAAAGTACTGATGTCGATCACGGCAACGATTTGACCGAGAGAATTAAAAATTTTAATAAATTTTGCTTTTGCTTCGTTCATTGCCAGGCAAAATGTGATCGTCGTCGTCGGATTAAATGGATTGGGATAGTTACCCATCAGATACGATACAGGCACCATATCTTCTCCGGCATACTGGTCGACCTTTGTGAACTCGTTGCTGTAATCAGCGACATACGCTGTGTAACGACAGCGAATGTTATAATCAAGGCTCAGATTAATCAACCTTTGCCGCAGCTCCGATGTTTCCCCATAGACTTCAACCTCCCTTTCTAAAGCATCTATCATTTCTTTCGCCCACAGGTATTCTGCAAATTTGTACTTTTGTGTATCGTTACTGAAATCCAGGTGAAAGTTAAAAGCTGTTAATCCACCGATCGATTTGCCAGCCATTGCAAAGACCGACGTTCCCGAATTTTTATAGCGTCCAGTGGTAAAAAAGTAGGAGCCTGCAAATGTTGTCGGGATTTTCTCCGGCAAAATGTCATATAAATCGGCACGCCCGTATTCAAAAACCACGTCTTGCAAAACAGGTGCATTGAGCTTGCTGATCACCTGCTTCATTCCTATGTTCAAATTATCGGTTTCATCAAAATAGGTTACAAAACCATAGTTTAAATCTGCCGTCATCTCCAGGCGTGCCCGGTCAAGATCGTTGCCGATGCCGATCGGGAATATTCCGGTTTTAAATTCATTTAAAGACTCAATTTCCCGCGGATCGACAGGAGAACGGCCATCAGTGAAAATGACTATGGCGTTGTTTCTGGCATTGTCCGGCACCTGGGAGAGTGCTTCTTTCAGAGCCATGTCCATACCCGACCCGGCTTGAGTGGTTATGCCGGAGAGAAATATTTTCGCCGATTGAATATTTTCGGATGTCGCCAAAATGGTTGAATCTTGCCACTTTTGAAGCCGATAGTTGAAAACAATAATATTAAAATAATCCTCGGGCGTCAACAAATCAAGCGCCTGCGATATGGCCGAAATGCTTTGATTGAGTTTATAACCGAACATGCGACTCGAGTTACCCAGCAGAAAGATCATCCTTCTCGGAAGGATGCTGTCCGGTTGCGCCCGGTTTTGTGGCCGGACTAGCAAGGCAAAATGTCCGTCCATGGTATCATTTGCTACCGAGTAAAAATCAACTCCCATTCGCTGATTATCCGTTTCATACAAGAAGACAAGATTCCGATCAATATAGGTTTTGGGTCGGACAAGTTCGATGTGCATATTTTTGCTATCCATTTGTTCTGTCCGGTAACCGGGATGTGTGGGAATATCAAAACCAGTGATATCCGAATTTGTTTCAACGTCAAAAGAAAACTGCAAGTGATCCAGCGGGTATTTGACAAACTCGCCTGTACCCAGCGGATAAATGTAGGTGCTCTTTCCCTGGTAAAAATCGCACAAACTGATATAGCAAAGCTGCACACGTTGGATGGTTCCGGGAGCAATGCCTTTCAGAGCTATTTTTATACCATTTCGGCCAATATATTCATTTACGCGGGCAACAATCCCGCCTTCCCCGGTGCCGGGGTTTGTGGCTTGTTCGCGAACTTTGAGAATTGCTTTAAAAGTCGTATCATTTCGCCAATATAAAAATTCCGTAGCGCGGGCATCCGGCGGCAGGGGAAAGGAATAAACGGCATCTGTGGCTTGTGTCCACTCGTTCACGAATTCCTGGTACACAGTGGTTTCCGCAATAAGACCATGAATGTCAACTGAAACGCGAGTGAGCCGGTTTCTTAAAAAATCTTTTGGATAAGCATGGTCTGTCGGCATTAAAAGCCCATCAGCAGATACATTCTTTACAAGGATGACCAGAATGAAAACAAGTAGGAATCGTAATCTTTGCATTTCAAACCTCCTTCGAAATTCTTGTAACGACAATTCAAGGATATTTAAGGCCTTTGAGGTTTACTTTAAATACAAAATCTTTTGTACTTCGTTAAACGTTTTTCCTTTTCGATCGGTGATGGACAGGCGGACAATGAAAAATCCTGTACTCACCGGCTGTCCGTTTTCGTTATGAGCATCCCAGATAATTTGTCTGCTCGAAGAATGATCAAGTGGAAACTCTCTGATTCGCTGTCCCAATATATTATATATGCCGACCCTTCCGGAGACAAATTCCTCCGCATTAACAAGAATTTTTACGCGTGGATTGAATGGGTTAGGATAACACAGTAACCGTTTTGGCAGAGATTGCGCAAGTGGCGGAGAATAGTTTGTCGTTGCCTCTCCGCCCAGTCCGGCATAATGGACTTGCAAACGTATTTGCTTTTCAGATTCCGGAATTTTGGTTACAAAAGAAAGCAAGTATTGGAAACTCGACTTTAATCTCGAAATGTCTAAAAGGATGTCGCGGAAGTTGCCATGGATATTATAATAATTTCCACCCGTAGCGATGATGATCGGATCATAATAAGTTGTTTTGTAATTTTTGGGACCAATAGCGTGAACCGTGATATCTCTGACCAGCAATTCGTTGATGACATCCTGTTTCCTCAACTGTGTAACACTATCATGCTCGTGATAGTTTACGTCAGTAATCCAGATCGCTATTCTTTTGGCATCGTTTCTGAAATCATACTGTGACGCCTTTTCTAAAGCTTCAAGTGAATTTTCCGGTGCATCGCCGCCGCCATGGGCGTATTGTTGTCCAACCAGTGTTTGGAAGTATTGCGCGCTCCGTGTGAATGGATATATATTTTCAATGTTATCCAAAAAGGTAACCAGACCAAGGCGAAAATCAACACCCCTGAAATTTAAGCTGTCTGCAAATTCTATGATATTATCTTTGACTTTATCGATTTCGCCCCCCATGCTTCCTGTAACATCGAGGACAAAGATGATGTCCGCTGCTCCGGCACCGCCCGTTGTGTCTTTCCCAAAACTGAATTCATTTATTCGTACATTGTTTTCATAAAGAAAGATATTTTCTCGTCTTAACCCTAAAAGCTTCCGATCGGTCGTATCGTTTTCCACATTGAAAAGCAAAGCCAATTTCGATGTTTCAATGGTATAAACGGAATCGATGTTGACAGATAAACCGGTATCCGAAACGGGCGTCTTGGGGATGAAAACATTCCGCGTGAGTTCATCCAAAACATTGCCGCTGCCATCGACACAGGAAAGTTTGACCGGTACAATTTTATCCTCATATATTTCTCTAGAAAAAAGTGCAACCGATTGAAAAAAACTTTTTCCAGGAAGAAGCGAAATTGAAAGGTTGGATTCCGTCCCGGAAATTTCGTAAGGATATTCGATTTGCAGGTTCAAATCGCTTTGGCTGATTTGTTTCAGATTTGCGGTTTTAATTGTTGTTATTAAATTGCGGGGAAACAATAAATTATTTCCCAGAGAAAAAAACGATGGCAAGTCCCATCTCATGAGAACTGAGCGGCTAAAATCCGGGACATTCAATTTTAATGAAATTTTCCATGATGTTTCCTCGCCGGGCGCGAGTGATCCCTTATCCCACGTCATTTTCAAAACCAGATCGTAAAGGGTGCGCAATGCACTCGGTTCAAATGAAGGGCTTGCATGCTGAAAAGAATCCTGCCAATTGGCGAAAATAATCTGATCCGGCTTTTGCGAAAATTGAAAAGTGATACCCATCCCCATTGGCGGCTGAGAGAATTCGCGAATTTCCGCCAATCCTCGTTCAAAAATTGATAATGCGTCGGGAAGTTGATCCTTCGTCACCAGGGTATCCCGCTGAATTAAACCCGATGGCAGAAAAACGCAACCATCACCCCATTCACCGAGCGCGGGATCGAAAACCAGACCCATTCCAACGGTGTGAGTCACAGCATCATTGTTTTTAATTGTAAAGAGGAAATCAATATTTTCCCCCTGATGATGTGCGATGATTGCAAATGTAGCAGCGACAGCACCGCCTGCAGTTACAGACAATGTGTCTCCATGTACTTGTGGAGCGATGGCATTCAAATCGCTGAACAGCTCGTCGAGTTTGCTCCATTCTCCGTCAACTGCGAGGACGGGGTATGAAGTCATGGCGTAAGGATGACCGAACGTTATGCCGCAATGATCGTCCAAAGGTGATGCATCCACGCCCTCAGATGTTCCAATCGTATAATAACCGCCGGTGATCATACTTATTTCAGCGATGCGATAGTGCAGTAAATGACTGCTGTATCCTTCTACGGCTGAGACGTTGTTTGTTTTCCTAAGAGAACGTCCTGGAATAATATCGAATTGATTTTTATCGACGGCGTGCAGTGTTGGGACAAGAAACAGAAAAACGATTGGAAAAAGCAATCTTTTCATTTTTGCCTCCAATTTGAATAAATGAAATTTGTCCAATGTCTCGTGGGGAATAAAGCCTGTGGAATATTTCTATTGATACAGCCTCAATATCCGTGCCAACCGAAATATAAATGAAATAAAATTGATCCGACACACATTTTTGTTAATTTTACGACAGTTACAGGGGGAATATCAGAAGATGTGGCATGATTTTAAAAAAGGGTGTGGGGCAAGTAAGAATATTTTTCGTACTTAGAAAGAAATATGCGCTGCAAGTCCGATTCGCTTTTGAGAATCGATTGTCGGCAGAAAGGCGGCTTTGAATTCCCCTTTGATGCTTTTGCCTTGGAAGACAAGAATATCTGTTTGACTGTAGAGCCATAAAACGGCATAAGCGGAGATAAAAATATTTCGTGTTTTATAAGAACGATTGTAGCTATTGTATTTTTTGTCCATCATGGATGGATCAATTTCATTGAGATAGGCTTTTTGTTTGTCCCGGCTGTCAAAAATATAATAAATTGCCGAAGCGAGCGTGGCTGTGCTCAGGACGCTCAGGAGCCAGCCTTTTTTATGATTCTGCAAATACAAATGTCCCCATCCGGGCAAAAGCATGGAACGTGCAAGCGTGTTTCGATAAACACTGCCGGTATCCATAATCAGTTTCACCGTATCGGTTTTTACCGGCTGGATTGTTTCGGGCGGGCTTGCCTTTTGTTGAATATTGCTTTTAATCTCGTTGAAGAACTTTACAATTTTGGGTGATGTGCGCACCGGATCAAGAGAATATTCGGGATCGATTTTCAGAATTTCCACAAATGAATTGAGAGCGGCGTTCATCTCCAGGAGGGAGTAATGCGCAATCGCTTTCATGCGATAAATTTCCAACAGTTCACTCTCGGAAAAACTGCGTTTATCCGCAAGCATTTTGTCAGCCATGGTAACGACCGAGTCGTATTTAAAATTGACAAGATGCTGCTGCATGATCTCAATCTCAACCGAGCGCGTTTGCGCTGATGCCGTGGTGGAAAATACGGCAAAGCCAAGGGTCGCCACAAAAATGTATAAAGCAATTTTCATTTCATTAAAATCATTTTCTTTGACTGGGAAAAAGATTCACCGCTCAACCGGTAAATGTAAACATTGGTTGCAACAGGCTGCCCACTCTCGTCCGTACCGTCCCAGGCGTATTCATAGTGACCGGACATCAGCGATTCGTTCGTGAGCGTGCGCACGAGTTGTCCCAATGTTGTATAGATTTCCAGTTTCACGTGGGCCTGATGCTGCAAATTGAATCCGATTTTTGTGCTCGAGTTAAAAGGATTCGGATAATTATCTTTCAGATCAAAATTCCGGGCAATAATTGGCCTGGGCTCCACCGCAGTCGGTGCATTCGAGAGTTGCAGCATTTCGATGCTGGAAACGATGTGATCATTTTCATCTTTGCCGCCAAAGACATAGATTCTGTCGTCAACCTCATTAAACTTTAACCTGGCCGCTGTAAGTTCTTTGCGGGGTACCAGCAGCGGCTGCGCCAGTTTCGATTTGTTCGTATCACCGCCAACTTTGTATATTTCAATCGAATCGATGGCCGCGGCTTTTTCATTATACCCGCCAATCAAATAGATCGCGCCGTCATTCCCGGTAACGGCGACGGCTCCGGCGCGGGCATAGACCAGGTTCGGATAAATCCGCTCATTTTCATAGCTCGAAATATCAAACTTGTACACTTTGTTGGAAACACCGTTATATACACCGCCAAAGATGTAAATGCCGTCATCATAAAATGAAGAACTTTGCTGATAGGGCAATGTTTCGTCACTCAATTCATCGATAAAACTAATCTTTTTCTTCGCCAGACTGAATTCGATAATGTACGGTAACGGGAAAAAACCGAAAAGGGGATCAGAGTATCCGCCGATCAGATACAAACTCTCTTTGTAAATACCGCCCGTCGGGTTGATCCTATTCAAATAAGGATTTTTGGC
>JAADGR010000035.1:6486-6745 GCA_013152225.1 Calditrichota bacterium | reverse complement strand
TTAATATTGCAAAAGAGAATATATGCAATCGTATAGCTGAAAAGAAAAAACGAAGCAAAAATATTTTCTTTTTTCTCTTGGTTGCCAAACCGAAGATAGGTATTTATTCCTGTAATAATAAGGAGAACCATAACAATAGTCCAGGTAATCCCCATCTGCGGATAGGGAAAGGACTCGATGACAGCCGTTCCCACTCTTCGCGCCACCCTGATAAATGACATGATAATGTTGACACTGGGGATAATGAAAAGGAGAAAAA
>JAADGR010000035.1:0-6401 GCA_013152225.1 Calditrichota bacterium | reverse complement strand
AAAAATCCCAGCGTGAATTCCATAAGGTTCCAATATCTAAAGACAATGCCGGAAGCGCTTGCCAGGGTTTGCAAAAAGTTTCCGAAAGCGAAACCAAAGCCTGCACCGAAAGCGGAATAGCCTGCGACTCGCAAGGCCTTAAAATAACCATTGCGGTATAAGAACCAGGCCAATGCCCCTGCAGCGCCCAGGCAGGTCGCCCAGTATTCCACTCTTGGCGGATTCATTTTCCAGCCATAGCGCACAATTAAAATCTGATACATCAATATGCCGCCGGCAATCATTAGCGTGAGCAGAGAAGGCCAGTCCGGTTTTTTTTCATCCGTTGTTTCCAGACATAGACCGAAAAAACCGCCACCGATGAATGCCCACAAGGCGCCAATCACGCCGAGCATGGCCAGACCATAATAGACATTCGCAAAGTCCTTTACCCAGCCATATCCGACGACGTGGATATAGCTCATTGAGCCGCCGACACCCCAACCAATAGCAGCTATTGCAGCAATGGCGGGTAACCGCAAAAACCAGTCCGTTCGTTTTGCAGCAACGATTATTGCCATGGCTCCCAATGCCCCAGCCCAGGCAGCGCCGGGATCATGGCCCATATTTCCCCGCAACGCCCAAGCAAGCCCCAAAATGAGAGAGGAGAAAACGAGGGCTGTTCGTTTGTTCATAATATTTCTCCTAAAAAGCTTAAACAATGACAAAATTAGGTTTCGGGGAGGGTATCGAAAAAGTCCAAGACAGAAATGCGCTTGTCAGATATTAAGTGACGCCCAAACGCACAAGCTATGTTTCGTTGAGCGCTCTTTCTTCGTAGTGCGTTTTGAAATGCATTCCCGCTAAAAACATGCGGGATTGACATGCTTTTTTCTTTCTGTTTTGAAAGTGTCCGGTAGAGAATGATTTTTCCGGGAGCATGTCAAACAACCCGTCTTTTTAGTGCTTTTTGTTTGGACAGAGCCATAATCTCGTCAATAACGTCATCGCGATTCCGCTAAAAACTCGACGCCATTTTTTTTCTCTCCTTTGTAGAGCACAATAATTTTTCCAAATGTATCCGTTACTAACCGGACAGGCTCACGGTCTTTGGACGACAATCGCAGATTGGCTATAAAATCACCGTTGTTATTGTACTTGATAATATTCACTCTTTTGCCATTCGCATCGTTTATAGTTTTGAATCCTCCATCCGGAGTGCGGGCGCCCTTTACGATTATATAAACATTACCCCAGCGATCGCTGGCAACATCTGTAAAATAAATGGGACCATCAGACGGATCGGCATAGGCAAAATCGAGAACAAAATGCCCATCGGATGTCAGTTTCTGGCATGGTCCAAAATAACTGACGACAAACAGATCATTGTTGGCGTCCAAAGCCAGGCCATAGGGAGCATTAAATTCACCGGGCCTTGTGCCTTTTTTCCCAATGGCCTGAAGAAATTTACCAGAATGCTCATATACGTTAACATGCATATTATCGATATCTACAATATATAGTCGTTGTTCAGTGTCAAAAGCCATCCCGCGCGTATCCATAACTCTCCCCGGGCCCGTGCCTTTGCGTCCAAAACCATAGAGATAAGCGCCATTTGGAGAAAAAGCCTGAATGCGGGGCGGGCCGGTTTTTGTGTCGCTGACAAAAATACGCCCTTCAGCATCCACCTTAACGTTAAGCAGACCAGCCATACTCGCATCGACATCTCCTTTTGCATACCCCAACTGGGTTATGAATTCCCCATCCGGGGAAAAACGCAAAAGCACGCTATCAGCAATAAGTATATCCCCATTGCTCTCAACGTCAATCGCCCTTGGATCTTTTAAATGCTTTGAATGATCAACTGCTTCTCCCCATTCTTTAACTGTCTTGTAACGGGGCCGTTTTCCATTTAATAGCACAGTAGCCCAGAGATATCGATTGCTGGAATTTCTTACTTCTGCACAGATATGTATTTCAGGGGATCGAGGCGCTTTTTCAGGTGCCCGGTAAAGGCCATCCTCAGTAATAGTGCCCAACGTTTTATTTCCACCCGGCAAGCCGTCTACAAACCATTTAACCTTGTTCGTCGCATAAGCGGCCGTCAGCCGACCCGGTTCCTTAACGATATAAAATTGCTGTTCGCTCCCGGGTTTTATCTTTGTCAATGTTGGCTTGATTCTCGCCCTGTTCATTGCGTCAGGCTCCGTGGCAAAGCCATACTGAGCCAGCAAAAAAATTGTCAGCGCCCCCCAAGTAAAAAAGATGATGCTTTTTGAAATAAAGATATTTTTCATAATTTTTCACTCCTTTTCAAGATTACTAAAATCCAAATAGTAAAAACATGAACTTTTATTTTCTATATTTCCGAATATAACGTCTTCAATTTATTGCGGTGCAAAAATTTCAAAACCCATTGTTTCATTACTTCTGTAAATAAAATAAAGCCTGTCATTTGCATCAACATACACCCAGTTCTCGGCATGTGCTTTCACATTCAGAGACAATGCACCAACAAAGTCACCGTTGTTATTAAATTTTTCCATGCTGACCACTTTGCCTTTACTTACTTCAATTTCTCCGCCATACCCTCTTGACCCACGAACCATAGCATAAACATTACCCCAATGATCGCCGGATATCGTGTGAACATAAACAGAACCCTCAGGAGGATCAGGCTCGTTAAAGACAAAAAGAAAATTCCCATCAGCATCAAATTTCTTCAGGGTGCCGTAGTAGCTGGAAGTAAAAACGTCATCATTTGGATCGACAACCAGGCCATGCGGCGCATTAAAATCTTCGAGGTACGGCCCGTCCCGCCCCCATGATTTGACAAATTCTCCTTCATGGGTATAGATATTAACACGCATGTTATCAACATCAACGGTAAACAAGCGACCATGACTGTCAAAACCCAGGCCATGTACACGAAGAATTTCACCAGGCCCGGTACCCTTTTCGGCGAACGTCCGTAAAAATTTCCCATCATTGCTGAATACCTGAATACGTGGACCGAATTTTTTTTGGTCAGTGACAAAGATGTTGCCCTGCTTGTCGGCTAAAACCACTCTGGGCAAATGAATTTGTCCCGGCTCTTCTCCAATTCCTGAACCCAGATCACCCAGAAATTTGCCATCCTGACTAAATCGTAGCACCCGGCTGCCATCATAGTCAGCAATCAGTAAATTGTCGTCCTTATCCAATGCAATACAGTGTGGATTTGTAAAATGTTCAGAATGATGTAGCGGCTCGGTATATTCATGAATCATTTTGTATAAAGGTTTTTCGGGCGCCATAATTACTGTTGCAAACAATTTACGGTTACTCACACCTTCAACTTGTCCAATAATATGGATTTCATGTGGTTTGGGGACTATTTTCGGTGCAGTATAAACGCCTTCTGCGTTGATGTTACCCACTTCCAGGTTTCCGCCGGGAACGTTGTTTACCGACCATTTGACATTTTCAGCCAGCTTTGCAGGCCTTAATGGCCTGGCCATTTTTATCACTTTGAACTTTTGTTGTTCACCTGGTTTCAACGTTACCAGCGAAGGATGAATGGAAGCCCGACCGGGCTGTTGTGTGTTTTGAGCAAACGATAGCGATGGTACTGCGATAAGCAAAAATATGATCATAAAAAGGGAACATCCCCTGTGTTTTATGGATCGTTTTTTAGAATGAAAAGGTACAGGAAATTGAATCATTTGATCCTCCTTTTAAAAAGATTGATTAACTAATGACTTTTACAACTTTTTATTTGTGCGATGCATTCGTTAGAATTTTAAAAATACCATGCAAGTTATTTAAACACCCGTCCCGGCAGCATTCTTTGCCGATACATCTCAAAATGATCCGCGATTTTGCTGTCCGCGGTGAAATCCCAAACATTGGTGTTTAGCTCATGCATCATGAGCATTGTTGCTATCCATGCCTGTGTCCACCCCGTTTCGGTACTCCAGACGCCCCAACCGGCATCTGCATTGGAAGCCCAGTATTCCCAGCGATTAAAATCAAACGCACGGTACCATGCGCCGTCCAACTCAGGATGTGTTTCAGAACGCACCTGTATTCTCACCATAAAATCCGCCAGTTTTTTCACTGCTTTTTTTATTCTTTCGTCACCAGTGGCAGCAGCCGCTTCTGTCAGGCTAAAAAAAGCAAAGTTGGACGTATAAAGCATATCCGCTACAGGATCACCATTTTCCTGAATAAGCGGCGCCTCGTTTGTACCATAGGCTGCATTTGACTTTGGCGGCGCATATTTACCATGCCCCACATTCCCAAGGTCTTCGCGAATAGCACCGCTTTCATCCTGGAAAGCCAGCAAATCATCAACAATTTGATATAGCCATTTTCGATGTTCCGCCGTGTCTTCTAAACGAACCAGCCAGGCTAAGGGTAAGATCATCCGGGCCCGTTCCTGTTGCAGTCCGTTTGTCCAATGCCATCGATCAGGATAAGCTTCCATCATATTTTTTATGCCGATTTTGGAACGATCCAGCAAGGGTGCATATTTTGTTTTATCATACAGCCATAAAAAAGTAGCCCATATCCATGATTGATAATGCGGCGCATAATGATAGTACTCATCATTCCGGTAATGCTCCCAACCTAATTTTTGCAGAAGAGGCTCCTCAAGTCGCCTTGGTTTAAAGCCTGCAGGTCCGGTTGTTCGAAAATTTGCAAGGATGGCTTTAAGCATGCCATCATCCCAACGACCGGTTTTCATGGCCGCAGAAGCGGTAAGCGTTCCCAAAATCACCCGGGCGTTATCATCACTGTAGTAAACTCCTTTACTATCGTCGCCCCGAACAAACCAGTCAATAAAGCCATAGGAAGGACTTGTTTCAAGTCCACGCGGCCCCTGTTGCAAGGAAGAGTTAAAATAGACGAAATCCTGTAAATTGCCTGCCGTACTTTTGTCACGTTGGTTCCTGGCAAGAAAACCTCGCATAGCAATTGCCATAGAGGCCTCGCTGGCACAATCGGAACGCCGGTTTTTGGTGACAGGCTGCGAACCGTCATAATTTATAGTGGAACTAAAGCACTCATAAATACCATCCTTACCATAAACTTTACTGTCCAAAGTTTTTGTGAGCATACCACTATTATAGTACCAATCAATGCCGCGACGAACTGCCTGCAAACGTTTCTCTTTTGTTATTTTGTCAGTTGCTCTAAAACTGGGGCGAACAGTCTCTTGCCAATCAAGCTCCGGCATTTTATCCTCTGGTTGTAACCACTTAAAAATCATTCCCCATATCGGTTTCCAGGCATCCTTGGGAGAATAACGTCCGGTTATAAAATGAGAAAGTTTTGTAGTTGAAACCAGAATATTTGCGCCCGGAAATTCAAAAAGTATCGGATGCGTTTCCGTACTGTCCAGTCCATATACCGCCGTATCAAAACCAGCTACTTTTGCTATAACCAGGTACGGATTTTCAGCATCAACTTGCACATAATGACAATCATTGATCATCACAATACGCATTTTCTGCAGCGACGCGCCAAAGGCATCGGAGGTAACCACCACCCGCTCCCAGCGCGTCTTTCGCACTTTTCCTGTTTCTATTCCCGGTAATTGAGAAGGGAATTCAATATAAAGTCGCAAATTTTTCCTTGCCGCCAGCGTGAACAGGGCGGTATCAACGACCGTGGTTTCGGCCGGATAATTGTCCGCCAGGATAAGCACAGCGGACCCGTTTTCGGCAGCTTTGACGGCCTTTTCGGCACTGTCGAATCGGGGTGCTTTAATGCCGTTGGCAAAGACTGTTTTGTAAAGATCGTTGTTTTCCGAACACTTGAAATAAAGTTTTCCTGAATATGCCGTTGTGCATTGAATATTGATTGCAGCTATTGTAATAGTGGAAAGTAAAAGCAATCGAGACAAATATTTCCAAAGGCGTTTCATAAACATCCTTAAAATTAACCTTGCGAAGGTTGCGTTTTGTATAAAACCTTCGCAAGGTTAATGCTGTTTTTTTCAACAGAATCTAATTAACAAAATTCTGCCATTGGGGCAAACGAACCAACAACATTTCATAAACAATATTTTGTGTCTCTGCCGGTGCACCTTTTACTCTGGCCGAGTTCAGGGATCTTGCCCGCTCAGGATCGGTTACTTCGACCCAAGCTACGGTATAAATATGGTCGTCCGCCCCGATAGCTATGCTTTCTGAGAAAAAGACCCTTCTGTTATCTGTGGAAAATATGGGGCCATGATTGATCAACTTCTTTTCATCAATGTTGTAGGTAAGCAGGTATAAAGACGACTGAGTATTCCTGCGCCCTTTAATTTCCACTGCCGGTCCATTGGCAAGATAAAAGATCGTGTTCTTTGGACCGATAGTAAAACCCAGTTGGCTTATCTCCGGGTTTCGGGGCATTCCCTGATATGCTTCCGGCCTCATTTCCGCAACCGC